>JADGED010000115.1:0-617 GCA_016744555.1 Desulfuromonadaceae bacterium | reverse complement strand
CGATAATACACCCGGATGACCGCCAATCAGTTGAAGAGACAATGGCCAATAGTCTATTCCTTAAAGAGCCATTTGAAATTATTTACCGGATCAACCATTCTGACGGTTCAATTCGATGGGTTCAGGAGAGGGGAAAGCCAATTTACTCTAATACAGGGAAGCTTGTATTTATTGATGGTTTCATTCTGAATATTACAGATTTAAGATCCGCTGAAGAGCAACTCATTCAGACCCAGAAAATGGAAACTGTCGGGACCCTCGCCGGGGGAATTGCTCATGATTTCAATAATATTCTGGGTGGGATTACTTCAACTGTATCTTTGATGGAATACACTATTGAAAAAAAACAGAGGATTGAACCGGAAATGTCACCCTTCATTTTACCGACGGCGATAAATTCTAGAATCCGCTCTTTAACATCGTCTAAACCGTAGTGATCGCGATCAAGTACGCGGCGTGCACGTTTTAGATCATAGGTATCTTTACTGAATTTCCCCCAGGGTAAGACGGTTAACCAATCGAGATAGTTACGGCTGACATTGTACTCTGGTGAAGACGGCTCGATTAGTTGCAGCTTTTCGATCTCTTCATCTACCGCTTTTTGCGCCTCTTCATTT
>JADGED010000114.1 GCA_016744555.1 Desulfuromonadaceae bacterium | reverse complement strand
TGCCATTACTGAAATGCCGGTAATGGCATTTTTATGGATGAGATTCGCAATGGCAGCGGCTCTCTTAGCTCTCCTTGCTGGGAAAAAAGGGTTTTCTACCTTAGATAAGCGGGGGTATGTCGTTGGAATGATTCTTGGCTCTCTCTTAGCCTTGTCTTTTATATTTCAAACTTTCGGTTTAGAGATTACTTCTTCTGCTAACGCTGGTTTTTTAACTGGCCTTGGCGTTATTTGGGTACCGTTGCTAGCTGGACCATTATTGAAAAAACCTGCTGCTATTGGCTCAAAAGTTGGTGTTTGTTTTGCCTTGTTAGGTTTATTTCTTTTAACTTGGCACACACCATGGTCAATCAATTCAGGTGATTTGCTTGTTGTCATATGTTCTGTTTTTATCGCTTTACATATTCTTGGTCTGGACCGTTTTACTAAAGGGTATGATGGTAAGGCTCTTACTTTTGTTCAAATAGCTACAGGATCACTTATATTTTTAATCGGAAGCCTTTTCTTTGAGCCAGTTTCTTGGCCACAAGTATGGACCGGATCTCTGATTTTTGCATTTGTTATCACTGCTGTTTTTGCTACAGTCTATGCGTTTTGGGCGATGACTACGTTTCAGAGTCGAACAACTCCAACTAGAGCCGCACTCATTTATACACTCGAACCTGTTTTTGCAGCGATATTTTCTATATGGTTAGCTGGTGACAGGTTGACTTTAATTGGTTGGATAGGCGGTGGATTTATTGTTGCCGGAATGATTTTAGCCGAAGCTTGGCCTATCTTTTTCAGCAAATCTATCAAAACCTGATCCTTACCGACCTTTAGACTTTACTTAAAACAAAGATAAGGTATATAAAAAGCGGTTATTTAAACTGTTAATTAACTTATTTTTGATTGAGATTCTATGAAGCAAACAAATATCCGAAATTTCTCCATTATTGCCCATATTGATCATGGAAAATCTACCCTTGCTGATCGTCTATTAGAGGCTACTGGTGCTTTAAGTGATCGGGAAAAATCAGATCAATACCTAGATAAGATGGAGTTGGAACAAGAACGCGGAATTACTATTAAGTCTCAAGCGGTAAGACTTAATTATACCGCTAATAATGGGCAGGAATATGTCCTTAATCTGATTGATACTCCCGGTCATGTTGACTTCTCTTATGAGGTCAGCCGTTCTCTTTCTGCTTGTGAAGGGGCAATGTTAGTGGTCGACGCAGCTCAGGGTGTTGAAGCACAAACTTTAGCCAACGTTTATATGGCTATAGATCAAGATCTTGAAGTTTTTCCAGTAATAAATAAAATTGACCTTCCAAGTGCTGAACCCATACGTATCATGGAAGAAGTAGAAGAGATCATTGGTATTGATACTAGTGACGCAATTCTTGCAAGTGCAAAAGAGGGTCGCGGTATTGATGAAATACTTGAGGCCGTAGTTAATCGTGTTCCTGCACCTAAAGGTGATCGTAACGCTCCGTTAAAAGCGTTAACCTTCGATTCTTGGTACGATTCGTATCAAGGGGTAATAGTTTTAGTTCGAATTTTTGAAGGTGAAGTAAAGAAGGGTGACAAAGTAAAACTGATGGCAACCGGAGGTGTTTATGAAGTGCAGAAAGTCGGTGCATTTAGCCCTCAACCAATAGAATTACCATCGTTGTCTGCCGGAGAAGTTGGTTTTATTGTCGCTGGAATAAAAGTTGTGGAAGATGCGAAAGTTGGAGATACCATTACGCACTTTCATAATCCTGCTACTGAAGCTTTATCTGGATACAAAGAAGTCCAGGCAATGGTTTTCTCCGGACTCTATCCAATCGATTCTGCCGATTATGATGCATTACGTGATGCGTTGGAAAAGTTACGTCTTAATGATGCAGCCTTTTCGTTCGAGCCAGAAAACTCCTTGGCATTAGGGTTTGGTTTCCGCTGTGGTTTTCTTGGCTTACTGCATATGGAAATTATCCAAGAACGCCTCGAGCGCGAGTTTGGAGTGGAGCTTATAACTACTGCACCAACGGTTGTTTATAAAGTTACCACCACTAAGGGTGAGAAGTTGGAAGTAGAAAGTGCAAATATGCTTCCTGATATTCAGCTCATTGACAAGATCGAAGAACCATTTGTCCTTGCTTCAATTCATGTGCCTAACGATTATGTCGGTCCTGTTCTGAATCTATGTATAGAAAAGCGCGGAATTCAAAGGGAAATTAAGTATTTAACCGCTGATAGGGTTGTTGTCGTCTATGAGCTTCCACTTAATGAGATCGTCCTCGATTTCTTTGATCGGCTAAAATCGATTACCCGTGGTTATGCTTCTCTCGATTATGAACATCTTGATTTCCGTATTAGTAAACTGGTCCGGTTAAATGTTTTAATTAATGGAGATATCGTTGATGCTCTTTCTCTGATTGTCCATCAAGATAAAGCGCAATTTCGTGGTCGTGATCTAGTATCAAAAATGAAAGAATTTATTCCTCGCCAACAATATGAAGTTGCTATTCAAGCGGCAATTGGTAATAAAGTCATCGCCCGTTCAACGGTTAAAGCATTAAGGAAAGATGTTACCGCTAAATGTTATGGTGGTGATATAACTCGTAAGCGTAAATTGTTAGAGAAACAGAAGGCGGGTAAAAAGAGAATGAAGCAGGTTGGTAGTGTTGAACTGCCGCAAGATGCATTTTTAGCGATTCTGAAGGTAAAAGATTAATATCCTTTTGCGTGATTATAAAGAGTAAATATTATGGGAATTTTTAAAAAGAAAAAAATAACCTTAAGCACTAAGAAACCCTGGTACCGTGAATGGTCTGAGGCAATGTTTGTTGCCATTATTCTGGCCTTAATCATTCGTACTTTTTTGTTTCAGGCATTTAAAATACCTTCTGGTTCGATGCTGGATACTTTATTGATTGGTGATCATTTACTGGTTAATAAGTTTATTTACGGTACTAAATTGCCCGGTAGTGATGATCGCTACTTGACGATTCGTGATCCAGAGCGTGGTGATGTAATCGTGTTTGAGTTTCCGCAGGATGAAGGTAAATCTTATTTTAAACGACGTGATTTTATTAAGCGTGTTGTTGGGTTGCCTGGTGATGTTATTGAAGTAAAAGCAAAGCAAGTCTATGTTAATGGCGAAGCGTTTAGCTTACCGCAAGAAATGCATAAAGATGAAGATATGATCCCTGCAGTTGCTAGTCAGCGTGACTTTACGGGTCCGATTAAGGTTCCAAAAGATAGCTATTTTGTTATGGGCGACAATCGAGACTATTCGTTTGATAGCCGTTTTTGGGGTTATGTGCATAAGTCAAAAATTAAAGGGTTAGCGTTTGTAAAGTATTGGTCATGGAATGGTGAGGGTGACTTATTACACAAGATAAGGTTTAATCGCATTGGGCGAATTATAGATTGAGTCAACTTTAACAATCAATTAATTGACATTTTTATAGCAATGTAGTTTTATCCAAAAAACTAAATCTAACTTGTGTTAAACCTTTAAGTCGATCCGAGAGATTGGCAAGGATTACTAAGTGAAAAAATAGCAACTACCATAATTTCGACACCTGCATAATATTATTTGTGCAGGTGTTTTTTTATGCTTTCAACTGGAGGCTTTATGGCAACAGAAAAAATAGAAATTTTGGATACCGATGGTGTAAACCGTGCCTTGACTCGTATTGCTCATGAAATTCTTGAGAAAAATAAGGGAGTTGAGAAACTTGCAATAATTGGTATTCGAACCGGTGGGGCACATGTTGCTGCTCAGTTGACAGAGAAAATAAGAGAAATTGAGGGTGAAGGTGTAAGCCATGGAACCATTGATGTCACCATGTATCGTGACGATCTCGGTGCTCGAAGTAATCTTGCCGTTGGTCATACTGATATCCAATTTCCGCTGAAAGATTGCAAAGTTGTTTTGGTTGATGATGTTCTGTTTACCGGTCGTACCATTCGTGCCGCTATGGATGCAATTATGGATATAGGACGTCCAGACAGTATTCAGTTAGCTATTATGGTTGATCGTGGTCATCGTGAATTACCAATTCGCCCAGATTATATTGGTCGCAATTTACCTACCGCTCGAAATGAGCAGATTGAGGTCGAATTTAACGATCAGAACAAGGCAATGGCTATCCACTTATTTAGAGCTTAAAGTTTACATATACAATTTTAATTATTCGCTGTTGTAGAAAAGAATATTTTTGGAGGTAAATTTATGTCTTTCAATCCTAAACACATTCTTGGCATCAAAAATCTGACTGCCGATGAGATCAATTTTATTCTCGACACTGCTGACAGTTTTAAAGAAATTAACACTAGGCAAATTAAAAAAGTTCCGACTTTACGTGGAAAAACCATTGTTAATTTGTTTTTTGAAGCTAGTACCAGAACTCGTACTTCATTTGAGATTGCTGGTAAACGTCTCTCTGCTGATACTGTTAATATTAGTGCTTCTTCTTCTTCGGTAGTTAAGGGTGAGACTCTTGAGGATACGGCACAAAACATAGAAGCAATGCATCCAGACATTATTGTTATGCGCCACAGTGCTTCTGGTGCCTGCGATTATTTGGCCGAAAGACTTAATTGTTCAATTGTAAATGCTGGTGATGGTACCCACGAACACCCTAGCCAAGCGTTGCTTGATGCGTTCACTATTCGGCAGCATAAAGGTGACATCAAGGGCTTAACGGTTACGATTGCTGGGGATGTAGCCCATAGTCGTGTGGTTCGTTCAAATATCCATTGTCTGAATAAATTGGGTGCAAATGTAAGGATTACTGGTCCTAAAACTATGTTGCCACCGGGATTAGAAAAGCTTGGTTGTGAAGTTTTCAGTAACCTTAACGATGCAATTACTGGTGCCGACTGTATTATGATGTTACGGATTCAGCACGAGCGCCAAGGGAAAACACTGATTCCTTCATTGCGTGAATATTCACGCTTTTTTGGCTTGAATGATGAAAACCTTAAACTTGCTAAAAAAGATGCAATTGTTTTGCACCCAGGACCGATAAATCGTGGGGTTGAATTGTCGTCATCTGTTGCTGATGGAAAACAAAATGTTATCCTTGATCAAGTTGAAAATGGTGTTGCCGTACGGATGGCGCTCCTTTATTTGGTTGCTGGTGGTGAAAAGTTACAAGACGAATAAAATTAATGTTGATTGCTTATTAAGTTCTATCTCTTAGTCGAAATTACTAAAAGGGTTTTAGCTATGAAAACACTGATAAAAAATGGTCGGGTAATTGATCCCGCAAATAAAATAGACTCTGTATGTGATGTATTAATTGATTCTGGTGTGATTACTGAAGTTGGCGTAAATATTACTGCTAATGCAGATGAAACTATCGATGCAACTGGTTTGTTGATTACTCCAGGTTTGATTGACCTCCATACCCATCTGCGTGATCCGGGTCAGGAATATAAGGAAGATATTATTTCTGGAACTCGTGCTGCTGCTGCCGGTGGGGTCACCTCATTAACCTGTATGCCAAATACCACCCCAGTTAATGATTGCTTGGCAATTACTAAATATATTATTAGTAGAGCTAAGGAAGAGGGGAGTGCTAACGTATTCCCAATTGCTTCAATCAGTAAAGGGATGAAGGGGGAAATTCTTTCTGAAATGGGAGAATTAAAAGCTGGTGGTTGTGTCGGTTTTTCTGATGATGGTGTGCCTGTTGTCAGTGGTGAGTTGATGCGACGGGCATTTGAATATGCCGATACCTTTGATATGCCAATTCTTACCCATGCCGAAGATCTCACTTTAGTTGCTGGCGGTAGCATGAATGATGGCCCTGTCGCTACTGAATTAGGTCTTAAGGGCATTCCTTGGGTTGCTGAAGATGCAGCAACGTCAAGAGAGATAATGTTGGCAGAATTTACCGGTGGTAGATTACATGTCTGTCATGTCTCTACCAAAGGTAGTGTCGACTTAGTTCGGCAGGGAAAAGCTCGTGGTGTACGGGTTACTTGTGAGGCGACTCCGCACCATTTTACCCTTACCGATGAAGCTGTTCGTGGCTATAATACCAACGCTAAAATGAACCCACCATTACGCAGCCAAGAAGATGTTGATGCTGTACGTGCTGGATTGGCAGATGGTACTATTGATGCAATTGCTACTGATCATGCCCCGCATCATTATGATGAAAAGAATGTAGAATTCGCTGTCGCTATGAATGGTATCGTTGGTTTGGAATCGATGCTGCCACTTAGTTTGAACTTGGTTGAAGAAGGTGTCATTACCCTTAACCAAGCTATTTCACTGCTTACGTCACAGCCTGCACAGATTATTGGTATCGATCGCGGTACCTTAGGTGTTGGTGCTATTGCCGATATAGCTTTGATTGATCCAGCGTTAGAGTGGGAATTTAAGGCCGAGAACCTACAATCTAAAAGCAAAAATACTCCGTTCTCCGGTTGGAAAATGAAGGGTGCAGCAGTTAAAACCATATTGGCTGGAAAAACTGTTTATAGCCGATAATTTAAATTTTAAGCTAAAAAAAAACAGTTTTAATAATACAAACAATTAATAAATTGAGGTACCAATGAAAGCAGTTTTAGCTCTTGCTGATGGCAAGTATTTTACCGGCAAAGCACTAGGTGCGGTAGGTGAAGTAACTGGAGAAGTTGTCTTTAATACCAGTTTAACCGGTTATCAAGAAATTTTGACCGACCCTTCTTATTGTGGTGAAATCGTCACTATGACTTATCCGCAAATTGGGAATTATGGCATTAATCCTGAAGATGTTGAGTCTGACCGACCATTTCTTTCTGGCCTCGTGGTCAAAGAGTCGTGTCCATTCCCGAGCAATTTTCGTTCGGAAATGAGTCTCGATGCTTACCTTAAGCAGAACAATATAGTGAGTATTGAAGGTATTGATACCAGGGCATTAGTTCGTCATATCCGTACTGTTGGCGCTCAGACTGGGATTATCTCTACTACTGATACAGATCCTGAGAGTTTGATAGCCAAAGCACGTAAAGCACCATCTATCGTCGGTCGTGATTTAGTCAAAGAGGTCACTTGTGCTAAGTCTTATAAAACTAGCGAAGGGGTTTGGTCGCTAGGTTCAGGCTACGCAGATTGTTCCAATACACCATCATCTTATAAGGTTGTTGCCTACGATTTCGGTATCAAGCGTAACATCTTACGCAATCTTACTAGCCTTGGCTGTGATGTGACTGTAGTTCCAGCTACTACTCCAGCAGAAGAAGTATTGAAGATGAATCCTGACGGTGTGTTTTTAAGTAATGGTCCTGGTGATCCAGAGCCACTTACCTATGCACAAGAAAATATCCGGCAAATTATTGGTAAAGTACCGGTGTTTGGTATTTGTCTCGGCCATCAGCTACTTTCCATTGCTTCTGGCGGCAAGACCTATAAGCTAAAATTTGGCCACCGTGGTGGTAATCAACCCGTGCGTGACAGCAGGCGCCAACAAGTAGAGATAACTTCGCAGAATCATGGTTTTGCGGTTGATGAAAATAGTTTGAGTGACCAAGTACAGGTT
>JADGED010000113.1:3576-7583 GCA_016744555.1 Desulfuromonadaceae bacterium | reverse complement strand
ACTTAAAGCCCATAACCGTAAGGAGTGTGAAATGAAATTACTACCGGGAAAACTATTATCCGCCCTGCTATTATCCCTGATGATAGTATCGCCAAGCCTCGCCGCCCCGATGCTCAATATGAATCTAAGTCTTGATCGCGACGTTCTTCCGGCAGGTCAAAATGAAACGGCGATCATCAAAATATCTCTCAATGTTGCTAAAATCCCCCGCGAAACTTCTCGGCCACCGGTAAATTTAACCCTAATTCTTGACCGCTCTGGTTCAATGTCAGGCGATAAAATTGTCAAAGCACGTGAGGCAGCTATTACCGCTTTGCGTTTGCTTGGGCCGCAAGACCTGTTTTCGCTAGTAATCTATGACCATAATGTCCAAACCTTAATTCCGCCGCAATCTGCTGCATATACCGAACGACTTGAAGCGCAGATCATGCAGATTAGAACCGGTGGTAACACGGCTTTGTTTGGTGCCGTCAGTCAAGGTGCAGCGGAAATCAGGAAAAACTTAGAACACAAATATGTCCACCGGGCAGTTCTCCTCTCCGACGGCCTCGCTAATGTTGGCCCCAGTTCCCCGCTTGACCTTTCTCGCCTCGGCGCAGCACTACTGAAAGAAGGTATTTCGGTAACAACTATTGGGATCGGTAACGACTTCAACGAAGACCTGATGGCTGGACTCGCCGACCGCAGCGATGGCAACCACTATTTTGTTGAATCGAGCGTCGATCTTCCCCGTATTTTTGCTTCGGAGCTGGGTGATGTCTTAAGTGTTGCGGCACGGGGGATCACCATTGAACTTGAAACCCCAAGTAGTGTTCGTCCCCTACGGATCATTGGTCGTGAAGGGCGCATTTATGATAACCGAGTCGAAATACACCTTAACCAACTCTATGGCGGGCAAGAAAAGTACGCCTTGATCGAAGTAGAGGTTAAACCCGGCGCAGCTGAGCAAGTTTTGAAAATTGCCAACGCCAATATCCGTTACGAAAATGCCCTGACCAATAAACCTGAAAGCTCCAACGCTAACGCCCAGGTGCGTTTTTCGCCACGCGCTGAAGAGGTTGCCCAATCGGCTAACAAACCAGTCCTAAAAGCGGTGATCGATAATGAAATCGCTGCCAGCCGTGATCGCGCCCTTGACCTTTACAATGCCGGACGCAAAGCCGAAGCGATGCGAGAGATTCAAACCAGCAGTAGCAAATTGCGAATCCAGAGTGACTCCCTTGGGTTCAGCGATCTCGCTGGGGAAGCAGAAGCGTTTGAACAAGATGCGCAAACATTTGCGGCACCAGCACTACCTAGCGCAGTCAAAAAAGAGATCCGTTCCGAAAGCTATAAAGTTCGCAAACAACAGAAAGATTATTGATCGATAGGGTCACACTCCGTTAAACTGAGTAAACAACCATGCGCTGAAAGTGCGTGGGGTTGGGTCGAGACTGAAAGTCCCTAAGAGTCAAAATCTTCCCCTCTCCCTCGGGGAGAGGGTGGCGCAAAGCGTCGGGTGAGGGGAAATCCCGACACTAACTGCCCCCTCATCCGCCCTTTCTGGCACCTTCTCCCAATGGGAGAAGGGAACATTGACGGTAACTGAAGGTATAAATGGACAAACCTAAACTGATCATTTTAGCCTGGCTACTACTGCTAGTACCAACTCTACTCCTTGGGGTTGGTGCTTTGCGGTTACTGCAGGGGGAACAAGAGCGATTGCTCAGTAGCGCCCAAGCTGCGGCTAGTGATCGGGTTACTGCTATTGCGGGAAATATCGATCTAGCGGTTGCCGAAGTTCAAGAGGGGCTGCTGGAGACCATCACCCAATTACCGCAGGGCAATCTCAGTGCGCAACTCGATAGCTGGCAACGGGAGAACCCACTGGTCCGCAATGTCTTTATTTGGCAGCGCAGCGTTGGCCTAACTTTTCCAAACCCAGAACAACCGGCCAGCGATGAGGAGGCCGCCTTTGTCCGCCGCTACCTGCCCCTGTTTACCGATCAATCTAGCTGGCAATCTCCTCGCAGGGACCAACAAACAAAATCGCCACCAGCGCCAATTGCCTCCGCCAACAATATTTTTAACGAGCGGAAGGAACTACGCCAACTGGCTAAACAAGCTCCTACAGGTGTAGCGCAAACAAATCGCTACTCTACTGACCTTTTTGCGTTGGAGACAGAAGTTGCACTACCGACAACGCCTCAACAAGAGCAGAACGGTTGGCGCAGTTGGTATGCCGACAATCAATTACACCTGTTGGGCTGGGTAGCCACCAGCGACGGTAATCGCCGCTACGGTGTCGAAATAGAGATGATGGCACTGCTAAGCCGCTTACTTGGCAATCTCCCAACACAAATAAGTGGCGATGAAACTTACGCCCTGTTGGATGGAAATGGTGATATCTTTCATCAGGTCGGTAACGTTGAAGTCGTGCCACAAACCATCCCCCTGGCCGACATTCCCCTAGTTAGTCTACCCCACTGGCAGGTCGGCGCTTATGCCGATCAAAGTGGTGATTCCGGCAGCGGAGTCATGCTCATCGGTTCCCTGTTGATCGGCACCTTCATTTTAGCAATCCTACTGGGGGGCTCTCTGCTTCTTTGGCAAGCATACCGAAATCATCGCGATGCGGCGCAGAAAACCTCTTTTGTCTCCAATGTTTCGCATGAGCTAAAGACCCCACTTACAACGATTCGAATGTATGCAGAACTGCTGGGTGAGGGGAAAATTACCGATAACGCAAAACAACAACGCTACCTGCAAACCATCGTCAAAGAGAGTCAACGGCTAACCAGACTAGTCGGCAATGTCCTCGATTTTAGCCGTTTAGAACAAGGGCGGCGCAGTTACCAGCAACAACAATTGAACCTAAATTTACTGGTGCAAGAATTATCCGAACCACTACAACCACACCTTAGCGAAGCTGGTATGTTGCTTGATCTCGATCTTCCAACTCCCCCAGTGGAGCTGCATAGCGATCGAGATGCGTTAGAACAAATCATTCTCAACCTCATTGATAATGGGATCAAGTATGCGGCAACGGGAAAACGCCTACAACTAGAGCTAGATTGTAACCATGACGAGATTCACCTGCGCATACGCGATTGGGGGCCGGGGATTCCCAGCGAACAGAAACACAAGGTTTTCACCAAGTTCCATCGTATCGACAATTCGCTGACTGCCAAGCAACAAGGTTCTGGATTAGGCTTGAGCATCGCCCGGCAACTCGCCGAAGGGCTCGGCGGATCGTTATCCTATTGCCCCGTCAGCGGCGATGGTTGCTGTATCGAACTAATTTTACCCATAACTGGGAGAACATAGATGGCCGAGACCACGATTTTAGTAGCCGAAGACGATAATGAACTCCGCTTGGGATTAATCGATCTATTAGAGCTTGAAGGATATCGGGTTGTTCCGTGTAGCGACGGTTCCCAAGCGTTACAAGAATATCAACAGTCTAGACCAGATCTACTGCTGTTAGATATCATGATGCCAGAGCTCAGTGGTTACGATCTCTGCCGTGAAATCCGCAAAGTAGATAACCATACCCCGATTATTTTGCTTACGGCAAAAGGGGAAGAGATCGATAAAGTGGTCGGGCTCGAATTAGGTGCTGATGACTATGTAACCAAACCATTCGGTCTACACGAACTACGGGCCAGAATTACTGCGGTGCTACGTCGTAGCCAAAACAACCTCACAAAGGCAGAGCCAACACTCCCCGACCGTTTAACCATAAATGGGATAGTGATTGATCGAAAAAACTATCGTGCCGAATTAAATGGTTCAGTTATCGCCTTAACACCGCGCGAAGTTAAACTTTTGGAAGCTTTTTACCTCCGTTCAGATCGAGCAATTGAACGCAATGAGCTGCTAAATGCTGCGTGGGGAATCGATTATCTAGGGACAACCCGTACCCTTGATCAACATATAGCTCAATTACGGAAAAAACTGGAACTAGATCCTGCAAATCCAAAAATCATTCTAACCGTGCATGGAGTTGGTTATCGGTTGGGAGAGCG
>JADGED010000113.1:0-3566 GCA_016744555.1 Desulfuromonadaceae bacterium | reverse complement strand
TCCATTTAACAGCTCGTTGGGACTCTATTTTCAGCTTGTATTTATCAAGCTATTGCATGATAATTAAGCACAGCTAATTGTAAGTCCATATGACACGAGGTCAATCATTAATGAACATTAAATGGAAAATTATTTCATTGGTAATGATGCTGATTATGGCATCGTGCATTACCTTTACCTTTTTAATAATTTCCCAAGACAAGAAAAACCTACAAGCCGAAACTGAACGTGAAGTATCGAGTATTAAAGCAATCGTCGAGTTACTTGAAAAAGAAAAATACCAGGGCTACCAGCGTCGAATCCATACTATTGCCACTTCTAATGTAGCAATCCACGATGGTTTAATCGCATCCTTTGCTGCAAAAGATCGCAACACGTTGCTTAAAAAAAGCAATGCTATCTTTAAGGTCCTTAAACAAGAGAACCCTTACTTTTCAGCTCTTGCTTGGATCACCGCAGACAATAAAAGTTTCCTAAGGGTCCATAATCCGCAAGCTAAAGTCGGTGATGATATTAGTAAAATGCGTCCCGACATTGTCAGAGCAAACAAATTATTAGTACCAATCTCCGGTTACCAAGTAGCCAAAACCGGATTATTTTACCGCCTGATTCATCCAATTAAATATGCAGGTAAACATGTTGGTGCAATTCAATTTGGGATAGAAACAACGCTGCTACTCGATTCAATCCACGAAAAACTTGATCTACCTATAGCCATTGTGATGACTAATAGCGCAGCCAAATTTGTTTCAAAAACCACTACACCTAAATGGCAAGATAAAAACTACACACTATTCTCCAATCAACTAAATCTGTTTAATTCTAACATTGTCTCACTTGATTGGAGCAGTGAGCAACAACGTATAACTAATGCAGGAAACAGCTATCGCTTAATCCGTGTTTTTGATTTTAAAAATTTTGCAAATGAACCTCAAGGCAGCTTGTTTGTGGCTCTTGATACAACAATTAGAGAGAAGAAACTATCACAAAACCTACTCTTAATTTCTTTAATCAGTGCGGCGGTTTTGATTTTTTCTTTTATTGTCCTGAATAAAAACTATGGCAAACTGGTAGGGACAATTGAGGCGCTAAACGACAAACTACAAAAACAAAATTCCGACTTAGAAACTACGGTAAATCAACGAACCGCATCATTGCAACAAAGTGAAGAGAGATTTAAAAAACTTTCTGAACTTACATTTGAAGGAATTGTTTTGCACCGGCAAGGCGTTGCACTCGATGTTAATGAATCAATGATAAACTTATTTGGCTACCAACGCGACGAGCTTATTGGTAATAACTTGATTGAATTGCTTGTTTTTACTGAGGATCAACAGATAGTCCATAGTAACATTAATGCACCAAAATCTGTCGCCTATGAAGTTAGGATGCGTAAAAAAGATGGGACTATAATACCTGTAGAAATAGAATCAAAGAATGTTGAAGACGAAAATAGCAACTACCGAGTTACTGCCATCAGAAATATCTCCGAGCGGAAACAAGTCGAAAGAAAATATGAAATACTCGTACAAGAAGCGAGCATGGGGATTGCTTTAGCGGTAGCGGAAACCGGTGAAATAGTCGAATGTAATGATGCGCTGACCAAAATGGTCAAACGTGATCGAGAAGAACTAATTGGTCAACATCAATCGATTCTTCACCCCAAAGAACCATTAACTGAAAATCTTTCCAGTAGTTTCATTCAACATCGTGATGGTTCTCCAAGTACTTTGATTCGAAAACAGCTAATCACTAAATTGGGTGAATTGCTTGAAGTGGAGATAAGGGCACAAAAGATTGAATACAACGGCGTAGACATGATGTTTGGCCTGTTTCAAGATATTACCGAGCAATTGAAACTGGAAGAGCAACTACGACAAAAATACAAGATGGAAGCCATTGGTGTTATGGCCGGTGGCATTGCTCACAACTTCAACAACTCTCTTGCCCTCGTCTTAGGCAATCTTGAGATGGCTGAACGTAAATTCTCAGAACTTGAAAAAGTAAAAACCTATATTGAAAATGCTAAAATAGCTACCATGCGTGCCCGTGATTTAGTTAATCAGATAATGACCTACAGTCGGCAAGGAGAAAACAAGGAAGTTACTATTTCTTTAGCTATTGTAGTTGCTGAAACCCAAAAGTTAATTCAATCGACCCTGCCAACAACAATTCAGTTTAATTTCGATACTACCGATGAGGCGGCAGAAACTATGGTTAATGCAGATTTGGGCCGCATACAAGAAGCGCTGCTCAACCTTTGCAACAATGCGGTTCAGGCCATGAATGAAAAAGGGACCCTAAGTGTCTGTCTCAAGAAAGTAAACCTTACGCAAAACGACCTCCCTGCTCAATACCAAAAGTGCACACCAGGTCAATATATAATGTTAAGCATCAATGACACTGGGTGTGGAATTGATCAAGACATACTATCTCGAATTTTTGATCCATTCTTTACAACTAAAGGGATACATGAAGGTACTGGGATGGGGTTAGCTTCGGTTCAGGGGATAATAGAACAACATAATGGCTTAATTAAGGTTTCAAGCGTGCCTGAACAAGGAACTACTTTTGAACTATACTTCCCTGCACTTGAAAGCGAATTAACTATTGCCAAGAGCAATGAAGAAATAGTGATTCAGCAAGGGACAGAATCAATCCTATTTGTTGATGACGACCAAATGATATTAGACCTCGGCAAGCAAATGCTTATCGATCTTGGTTATCAGGTTACAACCGCAACCTCAGGGCAAGAAGCGTTAACAATGATTACCCAAGCCACTACACGTTTTGATCTTATTATTACGGATCAAACCATGCCGTTTATGACCGGTGAGGAATTAGCGCAACAGATAAGAACGTTAAACTCAGAAGTGCCAATAATTCTTTCCACTGGATATAGTTCGAAGGTTGGAGAAAACGATATTGAAAAATATAGAATTTCTGCATATTGCCGAAAGCCACTGCGCCTTGCCGAACTATCACAGTCGATACGATCATTGTTAGACAAATAAGGTTAGACTGTTTAGTTACGCCAAAAATATTTATAAAGTCCAATTTCAATGCTACCACGGACTACGTATCTAAAGATTGTGACTTGACAGCACAACAATTCTCTGTGACCCTTTAAACAGAACTTTTTACCTAGAACCGAGATAAATAGTATGAATGAAGTCCATAACTATCAGCCCCGTTTGGATCTAATCCTAACTAAACTCCGGCAGCGCGATTGTAGAATCACGCCACAGCGGATTGCTATACTTAAGGCCTTTTTGCAAAGCCAAGACCACCCTGGGGTCGATCAAATTTACACCGAAGTTAAAGAAAACTTTCCCACCACCAGCTTAGCGACAGTATACAAAACCGTTAACCTACTTAAAGAGATTGACGAAATTCTTGAAATTAGTTTTGGTGAAGGTGGCAACCGTTACGATGGCAACAAACCGTACCCACATCCCCACCTGATCTGCACCCAATGCAACAAGATTATTGACCCAGAAGTTAGCCTCCTCAACCAATTGACCACCGAGGTAGCCAATACCTCCGGTTTCCGTATTGACTCACAT
>JADGED010000112.1 GCA_016744555.1 Desulfuromonadaceae bacterium | reverse complement strand
GAACATATACTATTACCTAAATGGTTGTCAATAGCTTTTTACCTACGACAAGAAAGTTAGAAAACGACACGTTCACATAAGCAATTCAAACGCCAACCAAAAACAACAAGCAAAAAACGCAAAAGGGCCGGAAGCGACAGCTCCCGACCCTTTTCACACAAATTATTTATTTTTTAGTTTAATAACGAGCGTCGGCAAATTCAACCCAGCCGCCGGCTTCAACCAATGCCTTGTCAAACTCGCTAATTTCAAAACTAAACTGCTTATTCTCACTACCAGCCTTAGCTGTCAAAACCCCAGCAGGGAGATCAACATCAATATCAACCTCACCTTGCTGCTGCAAAGCGATCAACTGATCGATATCACCTTTAGGTAGTTCAATCGCCAACATACCGCCGTTAAACATGTTTTGACGGAAAATCCGAGCATAGCTCTCGGCGATAACAGTATGCACATCGTTAACTTCAAATACCCATGGTGCGTGCTCACGGGACGACCCACAACCGAAGTTTTCACGAGTGACAACCACAGTTGCTTTTTTTAGTTCATCACTTTTAGGATCAAAACCGTCAATTTTAAGGTCTTCGAGGATGTAGGGCTTGAGCGCCTCTTTGGTCACCTCGGTAAGATACTTAGCCGGAATAATCTCGTCTGTATTAATATCGGATCGATCAAGAAATATTGCCGATCCTCCAAATTTTTTCTGCATTCTACTACTCCTGATAGTCTCGTAAAAACGAATCTTGATTACTTAAGTGAGCTCGCTTCGGTGATAACGCCAGTAAGTGCCGTTGCCGCTGCAGATTCTGGACTCATGAGGTGAACCATGCCACCCTTACCCATACGCCCATTGAAGTTACGGTTGGTGGTCGAGGCAGCAACTTCACCTTCGGCCAAAACCCCATTACTCATACCGAGGCAGGCACCACAAGTTGGATTGGTAACGCAGAAACCGGAGTCCATAAATACCTGAATAATCCCTTCGGCCAATGCATCTTGAAAAATCTTCGGTGTAGCCGGAGAGACAATACCCCGCACCGAATCGGCAATAACCTTACCCTTGAGTACGGCTGCAGCTTGACGTAAATCTTCAAGCCGACCATTTGTACAGCTACCAATATAAACCTGATCAACCTTGGTTCCAGCCAACTCAGCTACCGGCTTAACACAATCTGGCTTATAACCATAAGTAATCATTGGCGTAAGATTGGAAACATCTATATCGAGAACAGATGCGTAAACAGCATCAGCATCAGAAACCCACTGGCTATAATCGGCAAGAGCAGCAGCCTTATCGGTAAACTCATCTTTGATGAATTCCCAAAGGTAATCGACGGTGGTCATATCTGGCATACACACCCCAGAGGTACCACCGGCTTCAACAGCCATATTACAGAGGGTCATCCGGGCATCCATATTCATGGCATCGACAACTTCACCACGGAACTCTACCACTCTATCAGTAGCGCCATTTACACCCAACTGACCGATCACGTGCAGGATAACATCCTTAGCGTAAACGCCAGCAGGCAAACTACCATTGAGATTTACCCGCAACGTCTGCGGTTCACGGAATGCACAAACCCCTTTGAGGATTCCAACTTCTAGGTCGGTAGTTCCTACACCAGCAGCAAAAGCACCGAAAGCGCCGTGAGTACAGGTGTGACTATCGCCCATAATGACGGTAAAGCCGGGGCGAATAAATCCCTTTTCTGGGAAGATCGCATGACAAACACCATTGCGCCCAATATCAAAGAAATCGGGGATTTCATGCCGTCTTGCCCAATCACGAAGAATTTTTGCCTGCGTGGCAGTTTTAGTATCTTTGGAAGGGGTAACATGATCAATAACTACTTTAAGCTTATCACGATCAAAAACCCGATCTTTTTCACGCCAAACCAGATCTGCTATCGCCACCGGAGTGGTAATCTCGTGGCATAAAACCCGATCCAAATTTAGAACCTTCGCCCCTGTAAACGGCTCATCACGAAGATGGCTGGCAAATATTTTTTCTGCTAATGTCTTACCCATGTGTTCTCCTGTTAAATATTGCTTCAATCTATCTGCACACAAATATGCAATTCGTATGCTTTACAAAAATCAAAAGTTCATCTGCACTCGCTTTTTATTGCTGGCAATTTTATTTAAAGCATTTATGTAAGCCTTAGCACTAGCAACGATAATATCTGGATGTGCCCCCTGCCCTAATACTTCACGCCCATCTTCTGAACGTAAACGCACTGTACACTCACCCTGCGCATCGGTACCACCAGTGATTGATCCAACTGTAAAATCAAGCAATCCATCTTTACTTTTGGTCAACTTTTTAATCGCTTTAAATGCGGCATCGACAGGACCATCACCAATAACAGCAATCTTTTTCATCTTGCCATTAACTTCCATCTCAACCGTCGCAGTCGGAGCGGCAAAAGAACCAGAGCTAACATTCATCTGCTGCAATTTATAGGTTTCTGGTACCCGCAAAATCTCATCAGCAACTATAGCATCGAGATCTTCATCAAAGATCTCCTTTTTCATGTCGGCCAAAGTTTTAAAACGGACAAATGATTTTTGGATTTCATCTTTATTAAGATCGTAACCCAGTTGTTTTAAGCGATCAATAAATGCATGGCGACCGGAATGTTTTCCAAGGACCAATTTATTTTGATTCAAACCGACCGATTCAGGAGTCATAATTTCGTAAGTCGACTTATCCATCAAGACACCATGCTGATGAATCCCAGCTTCATGGGCAAATGCATTGGTACCAACAATTGCCTTGTTCGGCTGTACCATAATTCCAGTAATTGTCGAAAGCAATTTGCTCGATGGTGAAATCTGTTCAGTAACAATATTATGAGTAAATGGCATAATATCCTGACGTGTTCGCAAAGTCATTACTGCCTCTTCAAGCGAGCAGTTACCAGCACGCTCACCTATACCATTAATTGTACACTCAAGTTGCCTTGCCCCTGCTTGTACTGCAGCCAAAGAGTTAGCAACTGCAAGGCCTAAATCGTTGTGACAGTGTACTGAAATAATTGCTTTATCAATATTGCTAACATTCTTCTTTAGATAGCTGATAATGTCGTAATATTCTGATGGAATAGTATAACCGACGGTATCTGGGATATTAACGGTGTTTGCGCCAGCATCAATTACCGCCTCAATAACTTTTGCTAAGAATGGCAGTTTGGTACGTACCGCATCTTCAGCAGAAAACTCGACATTAGGGGTGTACCCAGCAGCCCTTGTGACCGCAGCAACTGCAGTATCTAGCACTTGCTGCTCACTCATTTTCAATTTATATTTCATATGAATATCACTGGTAGCGATGAAAGTATGAATCCGGCCGCGCTCACCGGCATATTTCAATGCTTCCCAAGCGCGATCAATATCGAGATCATTTGAGCGTGAAAGTCCAGCAATTTGCGCCCCCTTGATGGTTTGAGCAATTTTCTTCACCGCCTCAAAGTCGCCATCAGAGGCAATCGGAAAGCCTGCCTCCATAACATCGACATTCAAGCGTTCCAACTGATGGGCGATACGCAGTTTTTCTTCAATATTCATACTTGCGCCGGGTGATTGTTCGCCATCACGTAAGGTGGTATCAAAAATAATAACCTGTTCTTTTTGACTCATAACTAACTCCTTAATTGTATTTCCCGGCTAAGCTGATCCGGGGTAGTTCGTGTCGACTTCCTTGTTTAGATATTGCTTTTCTCTTAGGTCACCTAGGTCAGATTCCACTCAAGAACCACCCCCTTTCTGCTCAAAATAAAAACGCCCCTGCCTATATAAAATAGACAGGGGCGAAAGATTTGTTTCGCGGTACCACCCTGATTCGTTCGCCACAATTTTGAAGCGAACCTTAATTTCTCCTTTACGCAGAGTCACGACATAAGCTAACCACGCTGGGCTTCACTTTTGCAGCTCCAAGGCGAGTTCAACGTTTTTTCGTACCAGTTCGCAGCTACCACTGGCTCTCTCTAACGAAAGTTACGTCTACTACTCCTCTTCATTGCTTTTACAACAATTTCACATTCAACATAAAAGCCACAATCATGTCAAGACATTTCAATAGACACTTAATGGCCCAAAATCAAGATATAGTAATTACGTTTTCTCAACTACTGGCTTAACCACCTGACGTTTCTTTCTCCAATCAAGAAAATTAACCACTGGTCCAGAAAACAAATAAGCCATACCAATCAAAAACAACATGATTTGCGGTTTAGCGACAATGACAACTAAAGTCAGTATCGCTACGACTAAGGCCATAAATGGCTGTCGCTTAAACAGGTCAGGGTCCTTCAAGGAGACATATTTAATATTACTTACCATTAAAAATGCCAACGAAAAGACCAATATAACCATGGAGACCATTTTAATGGTCCCGGCTCCACCCAATTCGTAAAACAAGAGAACACAGGTTGCAACGATGCAAGCAGCAGCTGGTATCGGTAGACCTATAAAACGTTTAGACTCAACCGTTGACACTTGCACATTGAATCGAGCCAAGCGTAATGCACCACAAATAACGTAAAGAAATGCAGCCAACCAACCAAGCTTACCAAATGGTCTGAGTGCCCAAACATAAAGAAGAACACCAGGAGCAACTCCGAAAGAAACGACATCTGCTAGAGAGTCAAGTTCAACCCCAAACTTACTACTGGTACCAGTTAATCGTGCGACTTTACCGTCTAAACCATCAAAAATAGCCGCTAACAAAATAAACCATGCAGCTGTTTCATAATTACCATCGGTAGTTGCAATGATACTGTAAAAACCAGCAAAAATTCCTGCAGCAGTAATCAAGTTAGGCAGGACATAAACCCCTTTACGGAGGTTTTCCCGCTTCTCATTTCTCAGACAATCTTTATCTGTCAAGATAATGTCCCCAAAACTGTCTCACCAGCAACTGTATGCTCACCAATAGTAATAGTGACATCACTACCTTCGGGAAAGTAAATATCCACACGTGAACCAAAGCGAATTAATCCGTAACGGGCACCCTGCTGTAATAAGTCACCAATTACCGGGTATGTAACAATCCGCCGAGCGATCAAGCCGGCGATTTGGACAAATAAAATTTGTGATTTGTTCTCAGTTTCGAGCAATATTCCAGCCTGTTCATTGACCGTGCTAGCTTTGTCATATGAGGCATTAACAAATTGCCCCTTATTATAAAACATATCCACAACTTTACCATCACACGGGACACGATTCACATGCACGTTAAAAACCGACATAAAAATACTTACTTTAGTGGTGCGAGCCTTAAAATAACGCTCTTCATCTACCTTGCCAACAAAAATCACCTTGCCATCGGCTGGAGCAATAACAAGACTATCGCCAGCAGGTGCAATTCGCTCTGGATTACGAAAAAAATACACCGAAAACAAAGTCAACAAAAGCAGTAGGACCGTAATTGTTACCCATCCTAACAAGGCAAAAACCAAAGTAATAAATCCAAACAAGGCAATAAAAGGGTAGCCTTCACTTGCGATTACTTGATTATTGTTTTTCATAACTCATTCCTTAAGGATTAACACCTTTAGCGCCACGCCCAATTGCAACTGGCCCAGAGCGAACGACCTCTTTAAGCCCCATCGGCCGCAACAATTCTAAGATACCATCAATTTTGGCCGGCACACCGGTAATTTCGATGGTATAAGTCTTAGGTGTTACATCAATAACTTTAGCTCGAAAGATATCAGCTATTCGTAACGCTTCAGCACGATCTTCAGGAGCGGTTGCAACCTTAATCATCGCCAGCTCACGCTGCAAAAAATCTTCACTCGTAAAATCCAAAACCTTGATGGTTGAAATCAACTTATTTAGCTGCTTATTGATTTGCTCCAAAATCCGATCATCACCGGTAGTAACAATTGTCATACGAGAAAGTTCAGGATCCATCGCGGGTGCGACAGAAAGGCTTTCAATGTTAAACCCACGCCCCGAAAATAATCCGGAGATGCGAGAAAGTACCCCAAATTCGTTCTCAACTAGAACTGAGATTGTATGCTTCATTTATCTTTCCTCCCGACCTGAGTAGCGGTCGCTTTATCAACTATATGCAATATAACTAAGCTTAAGATCAAAAATGTTTAAGCAATGCTATGATGCCAGTACCATCTCGTTAATTGCTTTACCTGCAGGAACCATTGGCAGAACATTTTCTTCCCGTGAAACGTTGAAATTCATCAGGACGGGACCAGGAGTTTCCAACGCTTTCTTGATAACATCCTCAACTTCTTCAACTTTGGACGTTTGTAATCCCGTAGCACCATAAGCTTCGGCCAATTTAACAAAGTCAATTGGCAACTCCATAACAGTTTGACTATAACGTTTTTCGAAGAACATCTGTTGCCACTGCCGTACCATCCCTAAATAATTATTATTTAGAATAGCAATTTTAACTGGCAACTTGTATTGAACTAAAGTAGCAAGCTCCTGTGAGTTCATCTGAAATGAACCATCACCAGAGATATCGATAACTTGACGATCTGGGTACGCCATTTGCGCCCCCAAGGCTGACGGAAGTCCAAACCCCATAGTTCCAAGGCCACCAGAGGTGACAAAAGATTTTGGATGCCTAAAAGAGAAAAACTGCGCTGTCCACATTTGGTGCTGTCCAACCTCGGTAGTAATGATCGCATTCTCTTCGGTTAATTCGCTAATTTTCTCGATAACGTATTGTGGTTTAATAACCGATTTTGTCTGCCGGTAAGTCATTGGGTGGCGCTCTTTCCATTCATCAATAGTTGCACGCCACTCTTCTGTAGACTCAACCATATCCTCAACTAATCCAACTCGTTGATTCAAATAACCGTGCATTTTACCCAATACATCTTTCAAATCACCAACAATCGGCAAGTCTACTTCGACATTTTTTCTAATCGAAGTTGGATCAATATCAACATGGATAATTTTTGCTTTTTCAGCAAAACTGTCAATCCGGCCAGTAACACGATCATCAAATCTTGACCCAACAGCAATCAGAAGATCACACTCAGTTACCGCCATGTTGGCGTAAAAAGTGCCGTGCATTCCTAACATGCCCAACGCTAATGGATGACGTTGTGGAAATGCTGACATTGCCATCAAAGTTGTAGTTACCGGTATCTTGGTTTGCTCAGCTAATTTCAACAATTCATCATCAGCTGCAGCTAAATTGACACCACCACCAACGTATAGAACTGGTCGCTTGGCTTGCAGAAGCATCTCTGCAGCTTTTTCAATCTGCCGTGGATTACCACTATAAGTTGGCTTATAACCGCGCAAATTAACTTGATCAGGATAATTAAAATCAGTAATCGCGACCTGAACATCTTTCGGTAAATCAATCAGAACTGGTCCTGGGCGACCGGTTCTAGCGATATAAAATGCTTCCTTAATGGTTTTGGCCAAATCAGCGACATTCTTAACCAAGAAGTTATGCTTGGTGCACGGGCGAGTAATACCGCACATGTCGGCTTCCTGAAATGCATCATTACCAATCAACTGAGTTGGAACTTGCCCTGTGATAATAACCATTGGAATAGAATCCATATAGGCAGTAGCAATTCCAGTAACAGTATTTGTCGCACCTGGGCCACTAGTAGCAATTGCGACACCGACCTTACCGGTACAACGAGAATACCCGTCAGCAGCATGAATTGCGGCTTGTTCATGACGAGTTAACACGTGCTCAATAGATGATTCATATAGATCATCATAAATATTAATAACTGCTCCACCGGGATAACCAAAAACGGTATCAACACCTTCGAGCTTTAATGATTCGAGTAAAATCTGTGAACCTGTCAATGACATATGTGCCTCCTAAATATTCCTCTTCTAACGTAAAACAGCTAACTTTATTTCAAAGGGTAAAACTAGCAAGTTACAGCTGCCCCCACATAATGTGGATTACACTCTTTATTGGGTTAACTAGTATTTTCATAGCCGAATAGTAAAAAATTAGGCTACTAGATACAGCAAAGGGTTTAAGCAGACGCTTAAACCCTTTGCTGTATCTTAAAACCTCCCGTTGTTACAAAACGGGGTCAGGTGGTAACCAGTTGAATAATTTTTTCCATTTCATCGCGACCAGCTAACTTCATTTTTTTAACCTTATTCATATCGACCTCTTCTTCAGGCGATAAAATACCTTTTTTTTCCAAAT
>JADGED010000111.1 GCA_016744555.1 Desulfuromonadaceae bacterium | reverse complement strand
TTCCAATGCTTCACGACTAGTGGATTCACCACCGATACGGACACCATATTTTTTTTGTACGGCGACCACAACTTCAACCGCATCGAGAGAATCAAGCCCAAAGGGAGAATCTGGACCGATCAATGGATCCGTAGCGGCAATGTCATCGGGAGAGACATCTTCTACATTACAAAATTCGATGATCAATTCAGCTAATTCTCTTACCATGCTATCACTCATTACAATTACTCCAATGTAAACTAAAAGAACTTAAACCAGCCCATAATTTGACTAAATACTCAACTGCCACGTCGCCAACGATAAAAAACTACCATTGCAATGGCAATACAAATAAGGAAAAACCCTAGTAACGGTAGAACTTGCGGCAATACACTGGTTACATTGCCGTCACGAACAAATATATCGAGAAATGCCTCTAATCCCCAACCGAGAGGAGAGATAATACTGAGTTCCTGCATGAAGCGCGGCATAACATAAACCGGAACCATTACCCCACCTAAGGCTGCTGCTATTACGATTGAAACAGCACCAAAAATAGATGCCTGATCGTAACTTTTGGCTATTGTCCCGACCAGGATTCCATATCCGCAAGCTGCAAGCGCGGCACTAGAAGCAACAACAATTAGTGCAATTGGTGCGGAACCAAGCTCTAAAACTGGGGTACCGAATAACGGTAAAATGAACCTACCAGCTGCCAACATCAGCACAAACTGAATCATACAAATGGCTAAATGGGCGATAACCTTGCCCAACAAAATACTGCTACTACTTACTGGCATCGTCATCAAACGGGTAAGTGTTCCCTCCTGTCGTTCCCGAATCAAAGTTCCGGCGAGAGGAATCACAATAAAAAACATTCCAAACAATGTCCATGCTGGTACATTCTGCTGCACCGATGTTGGTAGCGTGGTATATTTTTCTGGTGCGGCCAACTCTTCTTGCAACTCAATCAGTCCTTGACTGGTCCAATCAAAAGACACCGTGGGCATTTCCATTTCACTCCCGGGTGGCATTGAACCAAACTTAGCGGTCATACTGCGTTGCAATTCTAGCGGTAACAACCGATCAAATACTTCACTTTTACGATTGAGTTCTAAACCCACAACCCCCAATCGCAATGCATTTATTACTGCACTGCGATAAGCGCCACGTACTGCAGGATCAAACACTATAGTTACCGGGCTTGACTTTGTGGTAATCTCTTCGTTCCTTAATCCAGCCTGCACTGAAGCTTCAGCGCCAGCATCTAGTTCCGCCGAAAAGGTTTCCGGCACAACAATTACAAACTGGAAATCCCCGTCAAAGACTGCCTGTTTAGCACGTTCACGATTAAGGCTTTCGCCAGCAATCTCTGTAACCAATTCAAGGGCACCATTAGTTTCCAACTCTTGCTGCAACAAAGCACCAGCAGTTCCACTATCGTCATTTACAAATAACGCCGTAGTAGTGGTTTCTCCAGTAGCACGAAAGAGATCATCCTGAATTAGGGACAAAATCATCACCAGCAACATTGGCATAACAAACAGCACCAACAAGCTGACGCGGTCGCGACTTAGGAGTAGAAGTTCTTTTTTTATATTTGCCCAAAGTAAAATCATAATCACACTTAACGTTGATCTCTAAGTTGTTTACCGGTCAATTCCAGAAATAATTCTTCGAGATTTTTACATCCAGGAGCAGCTTCTACCAGCTGCTGTGGGGCACCAGAAGCAATAACTCTACCCATATCGACAATAGCAACTTCATCGCAAATCTGTTGCGCCTCCTCCATATAGTGGGTCGTATAGATAATTGTCATCCCGGCACGGTTTAATCCCTCTAACCGCTCAAGGATGAGGTTACGTGATTGGGCATCAATCCCAACAGTTGGTTCATCAAGAAACAGAATTTCGGGCTTATGAAGAATCCCTACCGCTAGATTTGCCCGCCGCTTCATTCCACCAGAATAGGTTGCAATTCGGCGATCTGCACAGTCGAGTAGACCGACAAGTTCCAGTGATTCTTCAATTCGACTGGCAATCATTTTTTTCGGCAGATGCAGTATGCGAGCAAAATAGTTTAAATTTTCACGGGCCGTCAAACTTGGATACAGAGCAATATCCTGTGGCACCAAACCAATTTTATGACGTACCTTTTTTGCATGCCTGACCACATCATAGTCAATAATTGTGGCTTTTCCAGAAGTTGGTTGTAGCAAAGTGGTAAGGATTGAAATGGTCGTTGTCTTTCCTGCGCCATTGGGACCAAGCAAGCCAAAAATAGTCCCACGAGCAACATTAAAACTTAAATCTGCGACTGCTGGCTCACTAGCCCCAGCATAAACCTTGTGTAGATGATCGGTTGCAAGAATTATATCTGCAGATGATGCTGCCATCACTTGATAACCGTCATGAGATCATTAAATAAGACCTCTTCCTCATCGGCACAATTGCGTAACAATTGCGCTAACTCATCAAAAGAATCTTGAACAGCAGCTCTACCCTTGCAAACCCTTGATGCCAACAAGGCAAAGTCACGCCACAAATCGCCAATTTCAGTGCAATGCTGTGACAGCTCTGACAAACGATCATTTTCTAGAATGCCTGCAGCTTCCTGCAAAAATGCTGCATAGAGAAAGCGGAACCCACCACCACCGGTGCCAATCTCTTCTTGCATCCGGATGATATGGCCAAGGTTAAGAATTGTATCCTTCTCCGACATTTTATTTGGCCATTTTGCTAAACGGCGAGATAGCAGTCTGATGCCACGGACACCAGCTAGTGGCACTGGGGTTTTCAGCATATTACGGCAAACTTCACTGATCCCGGCAGTAACTGCTTGCGGCAAATCAAATGAAGCTGGCATTTTTTCGATATAATAAATCTTACCCTTTGGAGCAAGTGCCCCTTTGGCAAATCGAGCTTTGCGCAGATCACTAGCAGGGCAACGCACTGGCTCTTCAAAAATCGGATCACTAATCAGGTAGTCATCCCCCTCTTTCCCAATAATCACTAAATTATGACCATTAAAATGGAAACGGTATGCTGGAGGGAAAAATGGGAGCCAATATACTCCGGTCTGTGCACCTACCGGGCGACCTTCGGCCAGCAACGAATCTAGATGCTTCTCTGCGACGACAGGATCACGGAATTTTTCTTTTTTTATTTCTATTCCGAGGCGCTTAGTTGCCTTACCAAAAATACTACCTGGGCCAATCCTAAATGTTGTTAAAGGCATAAAATTTAGTTTAACAAACGGCACATAACCAAAGAACAAACCACTGCCGATACCAAACGCTAGCGCCTCTGAGCACGGAAGGCCGTGGTAATTTAATAAATTAGCAGTGACGCCACTTTCACAATGGGCGAATTGGCGATGGGGAAAATCAATTTTCACTTAATCCTCGACTTCATTATTTTTGTTAATAAATGGTTCTACATCTGGCTGGCCGGGCACAGTTCGTACTTGCCCAACCTCAAGATTAAACACCTTTGCATATGGGACAAGAGCGGCATCATCCAAACGGGCAAAAACATCTGGCCTTAAATGGCGCTTTACCCGCCACCGGGCAACACCAGAATACTGTGCCAACAAGGCATGATCCATCTGACTTTTAACCATATGATAGGCCAACGGACTCTTCTCCCCCGCCTTAATCTCGTCTAACACTAGTTGCAATTGGTCAACAATCGCTTCCCACGCCTGGCGCAGCGCTACAGTTTTTGCCTCCCAACCACAACTTTGCGTTAACGTGTAATTACCTTCACCATCAACAGCATAATTTACTTCAGTTTCACCGTCAGTTAGACCTATTTGCTGTGGGACATCTTCTTTTTTCATAATTTCATATCCATCTATTATTCACCACAGAGCCTCTGAGGCTCTGAGAAAACCATATCTAAAGTTAACGTCCAAACCTTGCCCCTAGTTAAACCTGATGATTTGGCATTTAAGCACCACAATTTAACTCTGTGTGGCTTTTCTCTGTGCCTCAGTGCCTCTGTGATAAGGACAATAAAAACTCTAAAACTGATAACCAACCATCAAAAATACCGAATTAACCCCACGGTTATCTTTTAACAAATTAGCGTTAGAAACATGGTGGAGACGCAAACCTAAACTGATTGCTTCGCTGTCACTTCCATCATCGAGGGGGACCTTAAAACCCACTCCCAGTTGCGGATTAAAATTTATCCGCGAACCCTGCCCTGCAACCCGGAAATCGGTGTAAATTACTCCGATCCCAGCCTCAAAGTAGGGGATAAATGTACCAACGCTCCAATTGTCAAAATAACGTAAAGCCAGCATATTTAAAGAAAACAAGCTACGTTGACGGCCATCGGTGGTTAGACCTAAATTTGCCTCAACCTTTAAACGTAAACCTGGGGGTGAGCGATGGAGAAAAAAACGCTTGTAGTCGGCGACCACGTGCCCCTGAACCATCACCATACCAATTTGATCGGGATCATAAGAAGATCCTGTTAAAAGCGCGACCCCGTAGTTATTGGGTAAATACTGATCTTTGTTAGCATATGCATTCCCCGAAAAAGAAAAACATACCCCCAACAACAAAGCCAAAGAAATTATACCTCTTGCCATTATTCTCACCGTGACAATCGAATTAAGCCGTAATTTCCACCACCATCAAACTTTAAACAACTAAGCGGCTGCGAAGTTAATTTTTGTGTTGGCAACAACCCAACACTACCACTGCTTTCTGGGCAGAGGTAAATAGTTTCATCTCGTTGTGAAACTGCGGCTACAGCTAAATCAAATCCGGCAGCAGCAAGAAAACTGCCATACAGTGGTGCATATGCTACGGCGTTAGAATCGGAAACCGCCTGCGGGTACCAACTACTGCATTGTCGGTGGCCATCAGCACCAATAATGAACAGCTCATCGTTAGATAATTGTAGAGGTGAAACGGTATGGTTCCCCATTTGCACCGAATCAATAAAACCATAAGGGGCCGCTTCACTGTCTGCAGTTAATAGCAAGAAGGTCGCACCTTCGCCAGCGACAGCACTTTGTTTATCAAATGCAAACGGCTGGATTGGACCTTGTTCGCCAGCGCCAAAAAATTGGTTACGGCAATAATGCAATACCTCGCACGACTCATCTACTGCACCAAATAAAACTTGGTCTACTCGCCCTTCCGCTAACCATTGCTGTGCACTGAGTAGTGCCGAAGCAACCGACATTTCAAATTGCGTCACCGTCAAGCTCGGTGCTGTAGCTTGCATTTGCATCGATACGTGAGCAGCAGCAGCATTATGTACAGAATTGGAAAAGTGGGTCGGGGAACTACAGGCGTAACCATAATCGAGATACGAATCTAAAAATTTAAATGTCGTCTGTAGCGTTCCATAACCGGTAGCGATTACCACACCCATGCGTGAACGGTCGGCAGTTTCTAACTTAGCATCCTGAATCGCCAAACTGGCACTGAGCAAAGTCATCTTCGAAAAGTGATCAATGCGCCGTAATGCCCGCTTCGGAATAAAGTCGACTAATTTATCCACCGGAGCTTGATAGCCATTTTCTGCGGTTTTGTTTTCTGCTGGAACCTGACCAGTTTGTAACGCTGTCCGTAGAGCGTCAACACCGGTACCAAATGCGCCGGTAATGCCAACGCCTTGAATAGCCATACGCATATCAACACTCCCCTTTAGCAAAAATCAGCACAGCGTTATTACCACCAAATGCTAAAGATTCTGACAATGCGTTGCTGCCGGATATTGCTGTATTTACTTTGACCGGTTCTGCTGGACATTCTGGATCAGCAGTGGAAAAGCCGATACTGGCAGGAATTTCACCACGCTGCAAACAAGCAATGGTAAATACCGCTTCGATACCACCGGCAGCACCAAGGGTATGACCAGTAAACCCTTTGGTCGACCCAAATGGCTTGCCGGGGAAGACGGCTTTCATCACTCGACTTTCAACGCGATCATTATCGGGAGTGCCGGTACCGTGGGCGTTGATAAAGGCGATATCGGTTGCGTTTAACTGTGCTGCAGCCAACGCCTCAAAAATAGCACGTTTTAAGCCCGTCCCTTCTGGATGCGGTGCGGTCAAGTGATAAGCATCACAAGCAGAACCATAGCCACGCAGATAACCACGTTTTTGTTTCGCTTTACTTAGCTCTGCCGATTCAAGAATTACCACCCCTGCCCCTTCGCCCAAATTCAAACCTTTGCGATTAACATCGAACGGCTTACACGGTTCTGGTGCGGTAATCATCAACGAACTGAAGCCAGAATAGGTCAAACGCAATAGCTCATCGGTGCCACCAGCAATAACAATATCGCAAGCACCGGCTCTAAGCCAGCCAGCTCCAATGCCGATTGCATCGGTACCAGAAGAGCAAGCATTTACAACCGTTTGCACCGGCCCATCCAACTTTAACTGTTGCGCAACAACGGCGGCAGGATTACTACGAAGAAAGCGTGACATAATTCCCATATCGGGCACGTCGTCGCCTTCATCCTTATATGTGCGGTAAAAATCGTCGCAGTTTAGGGCGCAACCGACCGTTGTCCCTAGGCACACCCCAACCCGTTTACCACGTAAGCTTTCGCTATCCCAACCGGCATCAGTTAAAGCTTGCTGTGCCGCAACCAGTGCCAATTGGCAAGTACGAGAATAAATCTCTTCCTCCTCATCAAGAGGAAGCTTAAGCTCGTCACTTAATTCTAAAACCAAAGAAGCAACTTGGTGCTCAGTAGTAAACTTCGTCGGCGGCTGGGGATTCCGTTTTCCGGCAAACATATTTACCAGCGCAGTATCCAGATCGAGACCTGCGGCAGAGATACAGCCAAGCCCAGTTATTGCTGTTGGTTCCGGATAAAACATTAGGACTTATTAGCCTCAATATATGCTGCCAAAGTATTGATTGATTCGAAAATTGGCCGACTTTCGACCATATCCTTAATTTCGACCCCAAAATGCTTTTGGATGATAATTACCAATTCTACCGCATCCAAAGAATCAAGACCTAAACCTTCACCGAACAGAGCCAAATCATCTGCAATTTCATCTGGTTCTACATCTTCGATGTTTAAATCCTCTATCAACACTTGCTTGAGTTTTTCTTTTACACTCATGATTATTACTCCTGGCGATGTAAATCGCAGCGTTAAATAAGTTGTTTATTAATCGGCAGATTTATTCTGCCACATATCAAAAAAGTTAAAAAACTGAAAGGGATGTTCTTCACAATATTTTTCTAAAATACCTGCATACTCTTGCGCATAAGGGGTAAAATTCTCTTTTCCCCGACCTAAATTAGCTGGAACATTAATGGTCGACGAAATTTTAATCGCATAGCTGTTGCCACTAACCTTATGCGACAACAGGGCAACAATTGGTGCTCCGGTAGCAGAGGCTAACTTATAAGCACTAAATGGAACCGTTACCTTCCCCCCCATAAAGTTAATATCGACGCCATTCTTATCATTCCCCAACATTCTATCGCCCATAACGGAGAGAACTTCACCACGTTTAAGTACTTGGAGCATCTCCATCACCCCACCGAGGTAGCCGCGTGGGTCGATAATTCGATACGGACACTCTCCACCACTATGTTCAAAGTGGTGTCTATCAATATCACCCTCTTCACGTTGTATCAACAAATTGATCGGGGTATCAACAAAGTCTAGAACCGAAGCCGCTACCTGCCAACAACCGATGTGGGAATTAACCAGAATAACCCCTTTACCGGCAGCAATAAGATCCATCAACTCCTGTTTTCCATGTAGCTTCACATCGAGCCTATCGGCACCAAGAATTCCGACCAAGGCGCGATCGACCAAAACCTTGCCCAAAGCAAGGTTCATCCGATAACTATTCAAAAACTGTTGCCAACGCCCCGCCTGCGGGAAGCGACGCGAGAGATAAAAACTACATTTACGCCGAATCGATGGCAGCAGCGTATAATAAAACACCACACAGTAAAGGAGCAAATATGCTGCCTGTTGACCGCCACAGCGAATCAGCAAATAAAAACTTTGATGCTGCCACGACGAGCCAATGCTGCGACTGGTCCAACGTTGCTTAACGGTTGAGGTTGCCTCTTCGTTATTCACCGACACTATTTTCTCCAGCAGCTTCTCGATTGAACATTACTGCCACCTGATACACAAACGCTGCTACTATCAAAGCTAACAAAGGGCCAACCAACAACGACCCAAGCAGCCATTCGTAGAGGCGATCAACCGCCTGATAGCCTAAGGTATTAAGTGATATTTCAGTCAAAAAATTACCATTACGCAAATAATAACCCACCTCAATACACAGCCCCGGAACCAATGGTGGCATACACAAC
>JADGED010000110.1 GCA_016744555.1 Desulfuromonadaceae bacterium | reverse complement strand
ACCTAAACCAATTGAAAATGTACCAGTTGGTCGTTCTAGAACATCCACATCAATAACTGTTTTACTTTCATCTGAACCTGGCTTGTGGACGACATTAACCTCATCAAAATAACCTAAGTTTGTTACTCGACGCTTCGCTTCCTTTACCCCCCTAGCACTATAAACAGAACCTTCCGCAAGAGGTATTTCACGTCGTATTACTTTATCTCTAGTTTTCTTATTTCCACCAATTTCAATTCTCTCAACATATACTTTTACCCCTTGAACAACTTCAAGATTAACGTCAATAATTAGTTGTTCTCTATCTTTACTTGTCAAAGGCGCGACATCAGCATACGCATAACCACTATTAGCATATAAATCGGTCAGTGCGACAATGCTATCGCGTACCTCACTACGACTAAACACATCTCCAGGTTTAATTTTTACAAACCTAATCAGTTTTTCTTCAGGGTGAAGCATATCCCCTGATATTTTAACGTTACCAACCAGATACTGTGATCCTTCATCTATTTCAATAATTAGATCAAGATATTTATCATCGACCAAAGTAACTTCTGCAGGTGCGACCTTTACATCTTGATAGCCAATATCATGATATGCTGCTTTTATGCGTTCAATATCAATGTCAAGGATCTCTTTATCGTAAGCACCACGACCTGTAATCCATGAAAAGATCCATCGCTCTTTGGTTTCTATCTTATCTAACAAGTCACCTTTGTCCAAAACAGTATTACCGATAAACTTAATGTCACGAATTAAAACCTTTTCCCCTTCTGACACATTAAAAGTAAGGGTAGCATCATTTTTTTCATCGGTTTTCAACCCAGATACAATTTGAGCGGCATGGTAACCATCCTTAATATAAGCATTTTTTATTTCTACAATACTTTCATCTGTCCGGGTACGACTATAAAGTGATGGCACTCTAATTTTAACCAAAGGACGTAATTTTGATTCAGCAAGCTCATCATTTCCGGTAAATTTTATTCGCTTGACTAGAGGTAGTTCACTCACAACAAAGGTAACAATTTGAGCGCCTTGGACTTCAGTCAATTCTACTGACACATCCTCAAATCGGCCCATTTTAAATATATTATGCACAGCATTATCAATAACTACACCAGATACAACTTGGCCAGGCTTAATTCCTGTTGCCTCTATAATTTTAGACGTTTCAATCCTGCTGTTACCATCGATCTGAATGTCTGACACCTTAATTTCAGCAGCAACAGAGATTATTGCAACTGCCAATAAAAACAGCGTCAAGATTATTTTCTTCAACATCAGCAACCCTTAAATAAGCATAAAAACAAAAGGAGAATTATATAAAATCATTACAATAACATCAATTTAAATTATCGCCTGCCACAATGCCGTCTTCAATTCTCAAAGTACGATCAAGGCTATTAGCCAATGCCTGATTATGAGTAACTATAATCATCGTTAAACCATGAGTCTGGTGCAATTGATTTAGCAGCAACATAATTTCGCTGGAAGTATTACTGTCAAGATTTCCAGTTGGTTCGTCAGCCAACAACAAGCGTGGTTTACATACCAAGGCCCGAGCAATCGCTACACGTTGTTGTTCGCCACCAGACAAAGCGCCGGGTTTATGAGATAAACGATGACTTAAGCCCACTTCATGTAACATTTCTGTCGACTTTTGAAGTGCTTCAGAACGCCTCGCTCCACCGATCAAAAGTGGCATCATCGTATTTTCTAAAGCACTAAATTCTGGCAATAACTGATTAAACTGAAAAACAAATCCTACGGTACTATTGCGAAAAGCATCCAATTCAGCTCCACGCAAGCGAAACAAGCTCTCACCTTCAAACAATACATCACCAGAAGTTGGACGATCTAAACCACCTAAGAGATGCATCAAAGTGGTTTTACCTGCTCCGGAGGTACCAACTACAGCAATACGCTCTCCAGCCTTTATCCGTAAACTAACACCATGCAGCACTTCAATATCACCGCCTGGAGTTGAAAAACTTTTGCCTAAGTCAGCAACTTCTATCATCACTGTCCCATTGGAGGCATCACTATCATTCATAACGTAGTGCCTCAGTTGGATCCATCCGTGATGCCCGCCATGCAGGATATATAGTTGCAAGCAAGCAAATACTCATTGCCATTGCCATCACCACCGCTACGTCACTAGCAACTACTTCTGAGGGAAAATGCTCCATCCCGTATACACTTTGATCAAAGATACGGATCCCAAACGTGCTCTCAAGAAATTTAATTGCACCGTCGGCATAATGGGCCAAAAGCACTCCTAGGGATGTTCCGATTCCGGTCCCAAGAGTACCAATAATGAAGCCCTCCATGACAAATATTTTCATAATACTACGTGAATTAGCACCCATAGCGCGCAAGATGGCAATATCGCGATTTTTCTCCATTACCACCATTATTAAGGTCGTCGCGATATTAAACGCAGCAACAAGAACTATAATCCCTAAAATAATAAATAAACCAAGCTTCTCCAATTTCAGCGCTGACATAAACGAACCATAAATCGTCTGCCAAGAGCGAATGACATTTGGAAATTGCAATTCCTCACTTAAAGAGTCTGCAACTTCTATAGCGCGGTCATAACGATCTACCTCAAGTTCAATCCCACTTACTTCACCAACTGAATCAAAAAAGTTCTGTGCAACAGGTAAAGGAATGTAAGCATAAAAACTATCAATCAAACTACTTTGTTTCTCAAAGATCGCCACAACCTGAAACGGTTTCATTTTCGGGATCATGCCAAAAGGGGTCATGGTAAACAGTGGTGGGATTACATTGATTGAATCGCCAACACTTACACCTAAGCTACTTGCCGTATCAATACCAATTATTATTCCAGGATAATCATTACTAGGCGAGAAAAATTGCGCGACAATAGATTCATCGCTATGAGTCAACAAGGATTGTTGTAATACCTTGTGAGACTCACCTACCCCCTTAACACTAACCGCTGCTACATTTTCACCAGACAGCAACATCGCCTCTCTCGAGACATAGGGCGTTGCTGAGATCACATGTGGAGTTTGTAACGCTGCATCAACTAATTGCTGAGGATTATCAATTCCAGCACCAAACCGTTGCATCATTACATGGGGCACGTTCCCAAGGATCTGCTGACGAACGCCATCGGTAAATCCGGTCATAACCGCCAATACCAAAATCAGCGCAGCAACTCCTAATGTAACTCCTGCAACAGAGATAAAGGATATTACCGAAATAAAGGTTTGCTTCCGCTTCGCACGCAAGTAACGGAAGCTAATAAACCATTCGTATGACATATGACTCCGAGAACATGTGAGGGGCAAGGAGTTAGGTGTGAAGAATAAGGTCAGGATCTTTCCAACCTCACTCCTCCCTAATTTAACTCCTCACAGTTTCTAACTTTATTTAAGCACGTAATTGCGGGAACAAGATAACGTCACGAATAGATGCCGAATCTGTCAACAACATCACCAGTCGATCAATACCAATACCCTCACCAGCAGTTGGCGGCAAACCATATTCGAGTGCGCGGATATAATCTTCATCCATCTCATGCGCTTCTTCATCACCGGCTGCTTTCTCTTCTAATTGATGCATAAACCGCTCTTTTTGATCAATTGGGTTATTCAACTCAGAGAAAGCATTGGCGAGTTCTCGACCAACTATAAATAATTCAAACCGATCAACAACATCTGGATTTTGATCATTTTTCCGTGATAATGGAGAAATTTCAGTTGGATATTCCGTAATAAACGTTGGTTGCCACAGTTTTGGCTCGACCACTTCATCAAATATTTCAGCTAACAGTTTGCCATGACCAATTTTTCCATCTAACTCTAAGCCAATCGATTTAGCGTAAGAATATGATTTATCACGATCATCAAGAGTTTCCATGTCAGCAGTGCCGTATTTGACAATCGATTCTTTTAAAGTTAAACGATCCCACGGAGGCGTTAAGTCAACTTCTTTACCGCCGTAAGGGATAACCATACTGCCACAAACCTTATTTGCCACATGACTGATCAACTCTTCGGTAAAGTCCATCAAATCGTTATAATTGGCATAAGCACGATAAAATTCCATCATCGTGAACTCTGGGTTGTGCTGTATTGAAATCCCTTCGTTACGGAAATTACGATTAATTTCAAAGACCCGATCAAAGCCACCAACAACTAAACGTTTAAGATATAGTTCTGGGGCAATCCGCAAAAACAAATCCATATCTAAACTATTATGGTGGGTTACAAACGGTTTGGCAGTAGCACCACCGGCGACTTGATGCATCATCGGAGTTTCAACTTCCAAATAGTCGTTATCGATCATATATTCGCGAATCAAGCTAACAATCTGGCTCCGTTTACGGAATACTTCACGCACATCAGTATTGGCAATCAAATCAAGGTAGCGCTGACGATAGCGAGTTTCTACATCAGTCAACCCATGCCACTTTTCAGGCAGGGGTAACAGAGATTTTGTCAGCAACTGAATTTTTGCTGCGCGCAACGACAACTCATCGGTTTTAGTTCTAAACGGTGAACCAACTACACCGACAATATCGCCGATATCAAACTTTTTAAACAAATCAAAAAGCTCTTCACCAACCTGATTACGAGCCACGTATATCTGCATGACACCGCTACCATCTTGTAACTGCAAAAATGCCGCTTTACCAAAATCACGCCGTGCCATTATCCGGCCACCGACGCTATAGTTTACTTCCAGTGTTTCAAGTTTTTCCTTGTTGTCACCACCGTGAGCAGCATGGATTTCTCTAGCAGTGCTATCTACACGGAAATCGTTGGCAAAAGGATTAATACCAGCGGCTTCAAAAGTTTCAATTTTATCGCGCCGCTGCTGTAATAGTTCGTTCAATTCTTCCATAATCTTTATTCCTTAATTGTTCAATTTGGTGCAGCAAGATAACCCCAGCACCACGGTTGCGTCAAGGTCGAAAGGGGGAATAGCTACATTCGTTCATATTCTAATAGTGCCGCTTTAAACTCAGTTGGAATCTTGCAAGGCTTGCGCTTTTGATAGTCGAAACAAATTAACGGTGTATTCCCGCTTGCGGTTAATTCTCCTGCACGCTCAATTCGATACTCCATTACCCAACTGGAACGCTTCAATTCCGTTACTTTAACTCCGATAATAATATTCTCACCAAGAAACATCTCTTGTTTAAAATACACATGAGCTTCAGCCATAATTATGCCGCAACCACCAAGGTCAATTTCAGAATAAGGTCCTAACTCTGCCAAAAAGGCGATTCTAGCATCTTGAAAAAAATTCAATAAAGCAGAGTTAGCAACATGACCACCATAATTAATATCAGCTACTCCAACCCGATAAGGGAATTGAAACCTAAAGCTTTCCATTCCACGCTCCACTAGTGTTGACATCTAGGGCAAAAAAACGTTGAACGTTGACCCAACCGTTGGCTATGCAAAGGTTGACCACAAACCGTACATGGTTCATCACTTCGCCCATAAACTTGTAACTGTTGTTTAAAGTAACCAGGCTTGCCATCAGCTTGGCTAAAGTCACTAATCGTTGTTCCACCAGCTTTAATTGCCTGAGTCAAGATATCCTTAATCGCCTGAGACAATACTCGATACCGTTCAAGCCCTACCCTACCAGCAGCCCTATCTGGTCTAATTCCAGCACTAAACAGAGCCTCGCTAGCATAAATATTACCAACTCCAACAACCGTTTTCTGATCCATGATAAAAGTCTTTATCACCTGCTTTTTACTTTTAGCTGCAGCATAGAGGTAATCTCCACTAAATTCATCGGTAAGTGGTTCTGGCCCTAAATTACAAATCAATTTATGTGTATAAGGGTCGGCGTCAGTGTAGATAAAGGCACCAAATTTACGTGGATCAGTTAACCGTAGGCACTGACCATTAGAAAAAATTAAATCGACGTGGTCATGTTTTTTTTCAGTTGTCCCTGCCGGCACCATACGAAGGCTACCAGACATCCCCAAATGGAGAATGATAGTTCCATCAGTACAATGTAATAGTAGATATTTTGCCCGGCGTTCGACTTTGCAGATTTTTTGTCCAGCTAGCAATTGACACCAATCGGGATCAAGCGGCCAGCGCAAAGTATTTGTACGCAGCACACACTCAAGAATGGTGCAATCGACAATGTGCGGCGCAATACCGCGGCGAGTAGTTTCAACTTCAGGAAGCTCTGGCATAATTAAAAACGAATCTTCTGACTAACATCATCAAAATGACTAAAGTTTAACAACTTGGGATCACCGGAGTAATCTTCAACACTCAACTTTTGCGCCGAGTGATACCGCCATCCAGCGGCAGTATCAAGGAGCAATGCAAGTTCATAAAAATATTGCTTACCGTTTTCGGTTGCTACTTCCATCACCAGCACTGCTTCGACTTGTTTAGGGGCAACAGTTCGCTGTAGCAAGCAAAACCAATCACTTATATTGACTCCACCCAAATGTTGCTTGGCATAATCGACATATGTATCGCAATCGGTAAACTGCTGTAAAAAGGGTGCTTCGGCGTGATAACTTGCATAAACGGCTGCAAAGTCACCATTATTTAACGCTAAAAAACGCTGCTGTAAAAAATTATCTACTGTCATTCTTTTAACCTCGGGTCTAGAGCGTCACGAACCCCCTCACCAAGCAAATTATATCCCAATACAGTAATCAAAATCGCCAAACCAGGAAAAACCGACAACCACCAAGCACTACCTAAAGTTTGCTTGCCTACTATTAGCATATTGCCCCACGATGGGGTTGGTGGCTGGACTCCAATACCAAGAAAAGACAAGGCGCTTTCAGTCAATATCGCTCCTGCAACTCCAAGCGTTGCCGATACCAGCACTGGTGACATTGCATTAGGGAGGATATGGCGAAAAATAAGTCGGATATCTGATGCACCTAGTGCTTGGGCAGCAAGGACAAAGTCACGTTGCCTTAAACTTAAAAATTCTGCACGAATTAACCGAGCTATCCCCATCCAGCTAGTAAAGCCAATCACAATCATTATATTCCAGATTGATGGTTCGAGAAATGCAATAACCGCTAAAATCAAAAAGAAGGTCGGAAAACAAAGCATAATATCAACAAAACGCATAACTATTGCATCGACCCAACCACCATAGTAGCCCGCTAACGATCCTAAAACTATTCCCACCAAAGTTGAAATACCAACAGCTACAAATCCAACAAGCAACGATATGCGTGCCCCATAAAGCATCCGCACAAACACTTCTCGACCAAGATCATCGGTTCCAAAGGGGTGGCTTAAGCTTGGTGGCAACAAAGCCTGTTCAATATTGATTGCAGCTGGATCAACATTGACAAATGAAGCTATGGAAGCCAACAAAAACATTATTAAGACAATGGTACCGCCAACTAAAGCCATACGATTGTGCCGTAGTTGTTGCCAAACCACATCAAATATAAAAAAACGTTTGGATAGCATTGTTAAGCAATTACTTCCGCAAGAACTTCTAGATTAAATTAAAAATCGATATTATTAAGATTTTATCCGTTCGACATCAAACGGGCTTAAAATCCCTTTATCCTGCAATGCTTCAAGAAGACGGTCTAGGCGGGGATCTTCACCCCCTATTACACATGAATCGTCATGGTCGTTTCCTAACAATAAACCTTCATCGCTATTGGATTCCGACTTAACAGGTAGCTTGGCTAAATTATTATTAAGTGCCTGCGATATATCTTCCTCTGCAGCAAGAACTGGAACAACTTTGCAGCCCGTGGAAAACTGTAAGTCATCAACCAAATTTTTATTAGTTGGGTCGGTCATAGCTACCCGTAGGACACATTCATTATCAACTTTACGATGTTCAATTGGAAGGACAAGTAATTCCTGCATCCGTTCAATTGAAAGGAGCTTCATAACTTGATCTGAAACAGTAATATCGCGCAAAGAAACTCGAGACAATTCTTCCTGGGTTTCAATAAATTCCATTATGGTTTCTTCGGGTAAATAACCTAGCTTTACTAATGCACTACCAACCCTACCACCAAGGTTACGCTGCAGCGAAAGCGCCGATTCCAACTGAAACTGATCAATTAATCCAGCCTCCAACAACATTTCACCTAACCTAGTACTAATTTGCATAATTCCCTCCCAACATTAAATACATTACTTTCATCTTTCCCCCTCTTGTCCATGACGGATTCTTGGATCTGCCAAAGCATAACTAATATCAGCTAGCAGGTTTCCTAGCAATGTTAACACTGCGCCCAATACTAAAACACCCATTATAAGGGGGTAATCGCGCATCATAACCCCATCGTAGAAAAGT
>JADGED010000010.1:7341-22966 GCA_016744555.1 Desulfuromonadaceae bacterium | reverse complement strand
GTTAATACCGGACCCAATAACTCAAAAAACACTGTAGACCCAAGCACAATAGGTAAAATAACGTCTTTTACTTCTGGAAAACGCTGGCTTGCAATTAAGGCCATTCCAATAGCAACTCCTGCTTGAGGTAACAATGCTAAACCTATCCACCGTGCAGTTAGCATCCCCGTTTTACCAATGGCAGCGCCAATCCAACCACCAATTAGCCGACCAATTATTCTCAAAACTATATAGCCACAACCGAGAATACCGACTTGAGTTATTGCTTCAATCCTTAAGGAGGCTCCAGCAAGGAGAAAAAACAGAATTATAAAAGGCCATTCTATTCCAGCAATTGCATGAAATGGTCGCTCATGATGCTTAGCAAAATTTGCAACAACAAAACCCAATACCATTGCAGCAAGCAAGTACGAAACTTCCAACCAGACAGCCAACCCAGCACAAAGCATCACCATCCCTAGAGCTTCTGCCTGCGTCGCCTTACCAGGCAAGATTCTACCGGTTAAATATGCCATAGGAAAGCCAAGGGTTAGCCCTAGCACCAAAGCACCACCTATTTCCCATGAGCCAGTCATAAAAAGTTGCAGAGGATCTCCCCCACCCATACTTCCTTGAACCACAACCGAAAGCAAACTAAACAGCATCAACCCCCAAACGTCATCAACTGCTACAATTCCAAGTAAATTATCGGTAAAACTTCCTTTTGCACCGTATTCATTTACTACATCTATCGTTGCTGCCGGATCAGTTGCTGTAGCAATAGCTGCAAGAATTAATGCGATTTCAAAACCCACACCGCAAACAGATAGTCCAACAAAAACCAAGCTAGCCGTTACGATAACCACACCTACCGACAAACTAAAGACACTACGTCCTAAGCGTCGAAATGAAGAGAAGGTCATCTTTTGCCCTAACATAAAACCAATCATTGCTAGTGCTATATTTGTAAGGATAGGAAAACATTGCTCCGCAAAAGATGGCAACCAACCAAGTCCAGAAGGCCCAATAATAACCCCCACTAACAATAACAAAGTAACTCTTGGAAGAGGAGAGTATCGACCGATCAAATCTGCGACCAACCCGACCAAGAACAAACCACCAAATGTCATCAAGATTTGCGCCGTAATGTGATTTTCCATCTTCCGCTTGCTCCCACTGAATTAAAATACAACTGCATAAAAAATCCCCGCTTCATTGCTGAAGCGAGGACGGTAACACTCTTATTTAAAACTCAAAACCGAGCTAATTACAGCACTAAACATTAAACCTGAAATGCATGACGTCACCATCAATAACTCGATACTCTTTCCCCTCGAGACGCAGCAGCCCTTTTTCTTTGGCTCCACTTTCTCCACCGGATTCAATATAGTCATTATATGCAGTAACTTCAGCACGGATAAAACCTTTTTCAAAATCTGTATGAATAACACCAGCGGCTTGGGGTGCCAACGCACCATCTGGAACTGTCCAAGCTCGAACTTCTTTAGGCCCAGCAGTAAAATAGGTAATCAACCCAAGCAAACGGTAGCCAGCATGAACCATTCGGTCAAGGCCAGCTTCAGACAACCCCAAGTCTTGCAAAAACTCAATTTTCTCCTCACTATCGAGTTCAGCAAGCTCGGCTTCAATTTTACCACAAATAATTACAATTTCAGCCCCTTCAGCAGCAGCATGGTCACTAACTTTTTGCACAAAGGGGTGGCTTCCTTCGAGATCGTCTTCAGCGACATTAGCGACATAGAGAACTGGCTTCATGGTAATTAAATCAACTTCAGCAAGAGCGTCACGTTCTTCGTCATCAAGCTCAACACTACGCGCAGGTAGCCCGTCATTTAAAGCGACAGACAACTTCTCTAAAACCTGCAACTCAGCTTGTAACTTCTTATCTCCACTTCTCGCTTGTTTTTTACTGCGCTCTATCCGCCGATCAATACTATCTAAATCCGAAAGGTTAAGTTCCGTTTGAATAACCTCAATATCACGCAACGGATCTACATCACCGTCAACATGGACAACATTTTCATCTTCAAAACAACGAACAATGTGGGCGATAGCATCTACTTGACGAATATGACCAAGAAACTGGTTACCTAATCCCTCACCTTTGCTCGCACCACGGACTAAACCGGCAATATCGACAAACTCCATGGCCGTAGGAACTATCTCTTTTGGAGAAACAATATTAGCCAGTTTATCCATCCGAGCATCTGGTACCGCTACAACTCCGACATTTGGCTCTATCGTACAAAATGGATAATTTGCCGATTCAGCCCCTGCTGAAGTAATTGCATTAAAGATAGTTGATTTACCTACATTAGGCAGCCCAACGATTCCACATTTAAAGCCCATAAAGTTTTCCTCATTTAAAATAAAGATAGCCGGAGCAATAAAGCCCCGGCTATCAGATTAATCAATTTGTGCTTAACAATTTTCTATACAAGCAGTGGAGCGATAACGAGAGCAACAACACTCATAAGCTTGATTAGGATATTCATTGCAGGACCAGAAGTATCTTTGAAGGGGTCACCAACGGTATCACCGATAACAGCAGCATTGTGCGCTTCACTACCTTTACCTTCGCCTTCAAGTTGCCCGCTCTCAATATACTTTTTAGCATTATCCCAAGCACCACCACCGTTTGACATCATCAGTGCTAGCAACACACCACAAACAGTTGCACCAGCGAGCATGCCACCAAGAGCTTCTTTACCAAGAAGGAACCCGATAAGTACTGGAGCAACAACGGCGATAACACCTGGTAGAACCATTTCGCGCAATGCCGCTTTAGCGGAGATATCAACGCAACGTTGTGAATCTGGCTTAACGCCTTCTTTACCTTCAAGCAAACCAGGTGTTTCACGAAACTGGCGGCGGATCTCTTCAACCATTGCACCAGCAGCACGACCAACACTAGTCATGGTCATTGCACCCATGAAGAATGGCAGTGCACCACCGATTAACAGACCAATAACAACCATTGGATTGATAAGGTTAATAACTTCAAGGCCAACGGTAGTTGCGTAAGCCGAGAACAATGCTAATGCGGTAAGTGCAGCAGAACCGATAGCAAAACCTTTGCCGATTGCAGCAGTAGTATTACCAATTGCATCTAAACCATCAGTGATCTTACGAACATCTTCACCGAGGCCAGCCATCTCGGAAATACCACCAGCATTATCAGCAATTGGACCGTAAGCATCAACAGTCATAGTTACACCAACAGTTGCTAACATACCAACAGCAGCAATTCCAATACCGTAGAGACCGGCACAGTAATTAGCAGTAAAAATACTAATACAAATAATAACAATTGGCAGTGCAGTAGACTCAAGACCAACAGCTAAACCATGAATGATGTTAGTCGCAGGACCAGTTTTACTTGCTTCAGCAATCCGGGCTACCGGAGCATGAGCAGTGTAGTACTCGGTAATCTGGCCAATAGCTATACCAGCCAAGGTTCCAGCCAAAATAGCCCAGAAAATTCCAGTATTTAGGCCAGCGATTTGAATGTAGATGAAAGCGGCGACAAGAAAACCACCAGCAGCAACAAAGGTCGTGTAGTGAAGTGCCTTTGCTGGATCCATACTCTTTAGCAACTTCATTGAACCAATGCCAATAAAGGAAAAGATAAGACCAATCATGGCAAGAGCTAATGGCAGCAACATAGCGCTAGCTTGTGTTTCAGCACCAGCACCAAGCTTAGCGAGAAGCTCTGGACCAGCTGCAGCGGCAATTGCCATAGTCGCAATAATAGAACCAACATAAGATTCAAAGATGTCGGCACCCATACCAGCGGTATCACCAACACAGTCACCAACGTTATCAGCGATAACACCTGGGTTACGTGGATCATCTTCAGGAATCCCTGCTTCTACCTTACCAACTAAGTCAGCACCGACGTCAGCAGCTTTGGTGTAGATACCACCACCGACTCGAGCAAACAATGCAATAGAGGAAGCACCCATGGCAAAACCATTGATGTATTTAGCAGTTTCTGGGTTGCCGCCGAAGAAAATATAAGCGACACCAACACCAACTAGACCTAAAGAAGCAACGGCAAGACCCATAACAGCACCACCGTTAAAAGAAACTTCAAGGGCTTTGGCTTGGCCAAAAGCACGGGCAGCTTCCGTAGTTCTTACGTTAGCTCTTGTTGCGGCCTTCATACCGATAAAACCACAAGTCATTGAGCACAATGCACCACCAAGAAAAGCGACAGCTGTCTTAGGGCTCATAGCGATGGCAATCAAAACAAATACCACTGCAATAAAGATAGCTAAAACCCGATACTCACGACCTAAAAAGGCCATAGCACCAGCATGGATATCGTCAGAAATCTCACGCATCTTCTCATCACCGACCGGTTGTGCCTTTACAACTTTATAAAGCACAATCGCGATCACAAATCCGATTACTCCTAAGATCGGAGCCCACATTTGTAGTTGCATTTGTTCCATACCTCTCTCGTGTGTTTAACGTTAAGTGTTTACTGTTCAGCTAACAAGTTATAGTTATTAAAAGCATTCATTGCTTCGGTTGCACCATTAACCAATATTTTTTCTACCGCAGCTACCGCAGTATCCAGTAGCTGGGGCAAAAGTTTTTGTTCATCAGTTGCAAACCGGCTTAATACATGCCCAGTGACATCTCCACGTTCTGGACGCCCAATCCCTATCCGCAAACGGATAAAGTCTTTGCAACCAACCACGGCAACGATATCGCGTAAACCGTTATGCCCACCATGACCTCCAGCAGTTTTAATCCGCAATCGTCCAAACGGTAGGTCAAGGTCATCAGAAATCACAATTAAATCCCCCGAAGAAACTCCGAGGGATTTATACGCAGCTTTTACGCTGGCGCCACTGCAATTCATAAATGTATGGGGTAGCAGGATTGTCGTTTCTTGAGTTGCAGCCCTGCCAACTCCATAAACACCCTGATAACCTTTTTTCTTTAAAGAGATGTTATGGCTGGCAGCAACATGTTCTGCGACCATAAAGCCAATATTGTGCCTAGTAGCGGCATATTTGGTTCCGGGATTTCCCAGACCTACCAATAACTTCACCTTAATTAATCAATCACAAAAACTATTCAGCTGCAGGTGCAGCCTCATCACCCTCAGCTACGACTTCTTCTTCTTCGTCAGCAACTACTTCTTCTTTAATAATGCTAACGGTGATAACGGTGAAATTGACTTCGTGAACTAATTCAATACCTTCAGGAGCTGCAACCTCTTCAATGTGGACAGTGTCACCAATTTGCAAAGCGGTAACATCAATATCAATTGATTGTGGAACCTGCGTAGGCAAACACAAAACTTCAAGTTCAGTCCGTACCAACTGCAATGAACCGCCCTCTGTTTGACCAACAGAAGTTCCAACCACATTTATAGGGACCATAAAAGCAGATTTTTCGGTTAGATTGATAGCATAGAAATCAGCATTAATCAGATTCCGACGAATCGGATGAACATCTGCGTCTTTTACAACTACAACGGTACCATCAAGTTCAGCCACACCTTTTAAGGTGATCAAAGTATTGGTTCCAGCTTCGCCAGACACCGCCTCTTCAACATCTTTAGGGTCAACAATTACAGCAGTAGGATCAAGCCCCTTACCGTAAACAACCGCTGGTATTTTTCCTGCTGCCCTTAATTTACGAGCAACGCCTTTGCCACTTTTCTCACGTAGTTCAATATTCAATTCTGCTTGAGCCATCTATCTATCCTCCATCGGTGTAGATAATAAATCTTATTTTTATACAAACAACGAGCTTACCGATTCGGCATTGTGGGTACGGCGAATCGCCTCTGCCAACAAATGACTAACCGACAAACTACTTAGGTTATCACACTTATCCAGTTTTTCTTGTGTAGGGATGGTATCTGTGACGAAAACTTTTTTTAGTGGGCTATCAGATATACGTTGTAGCGCTGGGCCTGAAAGCACTGGGTGAGTTGCGCAAGCATAAACATCAACTGCACCTTGGTCTTGTAAAGCAGTAGCAGCGGCACACAAGGTACCAGCAGTATCAATCATATCATCAATTATAACGCAATTTTTCCCTTTAACATCACCAATAATATGCATTACCTCAGCGACGTTGGGACCACTCCGGCGCTTATCAATAATAGCCAAACCGGCATTTAACCGTTTTGCAAATGCTCGGGCACGCTCTGTACCGCCAGCATCTGGAGAGACCACAATCAACTCGCCAATGTGTTGCATTCTTATTTCGTCCAACATTACCGGTGCTGCATAAAGGTGATCAACAGGGATATCAAAAAACCCCTGTATCTGACCGGCATGCAAATCCATGGTCAAAAGGCGGTCAATACCAGCGACTGACATCAGATCAGCTACTAGTTTAGCGGTAATCGGCGCACGTGGTGCAACCTTGCGATCCTGACGTGCATATCCAAAATATGGCACTACAGCATTTATTCGAGCCGCTGAAGACCTCTTCAGGGCATCGACCATAACTAACAACTCCATCAAGTTATGATTTGCTGGAGATGAGGTAGATTGGATTACGTAGACATCTCGACCACGCACATTGTCACCGATTTCAACCTGAACCTCACCATCTGAAAATGTTTTGACGTGAGCCTGCCCTAACTGAACATTCAGATGTTTACAAATATCATTTGCAAGTGGCTGATTTGAATTGCCGGTAAAAATTTTCAACATACCCACGGGTTAAATACCTTTTGGCTGGAATAGAATGCAAAATAGTTGAATTGTGCCAGCTGCACAGTTCAACCAACCTGACTTTGGCTATTTTGTCATAACTGCAGCGAAAGCACTCGCTCCGCTTCGATCCCTTTCGAGATCAGTTTAATTTTTATGGCTGGGGCGCCAGGGATCGAACCTGGGAATGCTGGAATCAAAATCCAGTGCCTTACCGCTTGGCGACGCCCCATTAATTTTACGTATTTAGTTTTTTTATAAACATATTACAAACCGGCGGTTTTGTACCCGAGTTACCACCTGCTGTCAACCTTCAATTCTAAATTACGCTAGAACTGGCAGGACCGGATACACCAGCCAATCGTTATCTATCGCCAACTTTTCCCCCGCCTTGGTTGCCGCAACCAGATCATCATAGACCCCAAAAACAGTGGCTCCACTGCCAGACATCAAAGCACCTTTGGCACCTGAATCGAGCAAAAGTTCCTTAATTTCAGCAATTAGCGGAAACTTCTCTAAAGTAACAGCTTCAAGATCATTATATAGCGTGGCACAAAGGTCAGCCATGGTCACTACAGAAAACCTTGGAAGGTTAGCCACTTCACCCCCTTTTGTCAACTGTAAACTTTGGTAAACCTCAGCAGTTGAAACGGCTATTCTTGGATTTACCAACAAGTATGCAACCTCAGGCAAAGGCGGCAAAAGCTCCAATTGCGTCCCTATTCCCGTAGCCCAAGCTGGATGCTGATAGAGGAAAAATGGGACGTCGGCACCTAACTGCGCTCCAAGGTCAGCTAACTCTTCATAACCTAATTCCAAACCTAACAATTCAGTTATTCCCAGCAAAACGGTTGCCGCATCAGAGGAACCACCGCCTAACCCTGCAGCGATTGGAATTTTTTTAACAATTTCTATATCGACACCCTTGTTACTGCCCACCGTTGCAAGCAGTAACCGCGCGGCACTAGCGGCTATATTGTCTTCACCAGCGGGCAACTCTAGCCCCCCACAAGAAACCCTAACGCCAGCAAGAGATCCGACATTAATAGTTATCTCATCATATAGACTGACCCGCTGCATAGCCATGGCCAGTTCATGATAACCGTTTTCTCGGCGCCCCAAAACATGCAAACACAGGTTTATTTTGGCCGGAGCCATAAATGTTTTACTCAACATTAACCTACAACCTCCTTAGCAATACCCTACAAACACAAAACTACAAACCGTCACATAAATAATCCATTAAGATTGCAATCTGCAACAACTAATCACACAGAATAGCAACAACGACACAATGCCTGGCTATCAGCAACCATTACTGGCTAATTTTGGCCAGCCACTAAAACAATACCCGCCATACCATTTTCCCGCTAGATCATATAAAGGCAACCCAGCAAAGGGCAAAATCTAGAAAATAACATTATTTTAAAAATGGCATTATCCTTGCGGTATAAAAATATTCAGCTACACTGATTTCAATTATTACCCATTTCAATTTAATACAAACTGCAAAACCTAACCCAAACGAGGAGAGTAAAAATGAAGCAAGTTGTGAAAATTTTGTCGCTACTTATTGTAGCAACAGCAATGATTAGTGCACCGGCCTTTGCCAAGAAAGATCGTATTGTTTTCGGTGGTGGTCCTGCCGGTGGTACATTCCAAACCGTAGCTAATGCAATCCAAGTATACAAGCCTGTTAAAGAGATAGAGTCTTTTTCAGTTAAGGCTCAGTCATCAGCTGGATCTGTAGAAAACCTACGTAAAATCAATGCTGGAAAAATGGACTTTGCCACTGTCTATTCTGGTCACGTCTACCTTGGTGCTAACGGCCTGATGAAGAATGACCCAAACAAGTACTCTAACGTCCGTGCGGTTTCATTTCTTTATGGTGCCCCTGCTCAACTAGTAGTTAAAAAAGGTTCTGGCATCAAGTCCACCAAAGACCTAGCAGGCAAAAAAGTAGGTGTTGGAAATGCGGGTTCTGGTGCTTTTGCAAACTGCGACCTCTTTTTCAACCACATGGGAGTTTGGGACAAAGTTGAGCGTAATGCAATGGGCTACAATGATGCAGCAGCAGCTTTCGGTAACAACCAACTAGATGCCTTCTGGCTTTTCACTGCATTCCCATCTGGTGCAGTTATCATGGCCGCTCAAACAAATGACATTGAGCTAATCGATCTTGGTGCCGATGCCGAAGCTTCAGGCTTTTTCAAAAAGTATCCATACTTTTCTAAGCTTAGCATTCCAGCTGGAACCTACAAAGGTGTTGATGTAGACACCCCTGCATTCCAAGATTCCGCTCTTTGGGTTGCCAACAAAGATGTTGCTGACGATGTAGTGTACAAGCTCTTGTCTACTGTCTTTACCGATGAAGGTCTTGCCCACATGGTAGCACAAAAGAAAACCTTCAAAGCAATGTCAGTTGCCAAAGGTGCTGATGGTATTGTTACCGAAATGCATCCAGGTGCAATCAAATTCTGGAAAGAAAAAGGCGTTCTCTAAATCAACGCTGAATCATCTTTTAATCGGGGCAGGGTAAACATCCTGCCCCGATACATTTGTTGTGGAGCAGGAGAGAGCCAACAAGCAAATTTTATCTTGTTTATTCTCTCGTACCCCCCAAATCTTCACTTTTCTCCTTAAAGAGGTTTTTCTGTGTATAATGAATTAAATAAATTTGAACAGATCCTATTTGATGGCTGCGCCCTCTTCTTGCTATTGTTTTACTCTTATGCGGCCGTAGTATCACCAGCAGCAACCCAGTACCATCGGGGGATTTACGTTATCATCACCTATGTCCTTGTGTTTCTCCTTTACAAGTCAAAATCAACCTTAATGCGCATAGTAGACTACCTACTCATTGGAACCTCAGTTGTCACCTTAAGCTACTGGATTTATAATTTTGAGGCGATCAACTATCGCACCGGAATTGAGACAAAACTTGATACTGTAATTGCGATAGCTGGAGTGCTAATAAGCATTGAACTAGCCCGACGAGTAGTCGGCAACATTTTCGTCGTTATCGGGGTCGCCATGCTTGCGTACGGGGTTTATGGCGACTACATGCCAGACCTTATCTCTCATGCCGGCGCCAGTTTCCCAGAACTATGTGTTTCCATCTTCTACAAGAGCGATGGCATCTTTGGCATTATGGCCAATGTTTTGGCTACATATATTATCCTCTTTGTCCTGTTTGGTGCGTTTTTGGAAAAATGTGGCGCCCAAAAGTTCTTTATCGATTTCCCTTTAGCTGCAGTTGGTCATAAGGTAGGTGGTCCAGGTAAAGTTGCCGTTATCGCCTCTGGTCTATTTGGGTCTATTTCAGGAAGTGCTATCGCCAATGTTGTTTCTACTGGCGCATTCACCATCCCAATGATGAAAAAAGCTGGCTTTAAACCTCACATTGCTGGTGGAATTGAACCTGCAGCATCAATTGGTGGTATGTTTATGCCGCCGATAATGGGGGCCGGTGGTTTTATTATGGCGGAGTTAACTGGCCAGCCCTACTCTAGAATTATGCTGGTTGCCTTGTTTCCAGCTTTTATGTATTTTTTCAGCGTTTTTGTCATGGTCCACTATGTAGCCAAAAAAGATGGACTTGTCGGCGAAAAAACCGAACAAAGTGCCATGGAAATTTTTAAAACTGAGTGGTACTACACCATACCATTGGTCACTATTACAATCTTCATGCTCTACGGCTATTCACCAGGCTATTCAGCTATCCTTGGCTTGATATCTTGTATTGCCATTTCATGGGTAAGCAAAGATACCCGGATTAAACCAAAACAATTTCTCGAAGCTGCTCGTAGCGGCACCGAAAGCAGTCTCAAAATTGGTGCTACGGTTGGGGTTATTGGTATCATTATCGGCGTTTTAACCTACAGTGGACTTATCCTTACTTTTGCCGATATTGTTATTGAACTTGCCGGCGGGTCATTGGTAATGACAATCCTCCTTATTGCACTAGCATCATTAGTTCTTGGCATGGGCGTACCTGTCACTGCAGCTTATTTAATCACAGCGGTTGTTGCTGTCCCGGCCTTGACCCACCTTGGCGTCAATGAACTGGCTGCACACATGATCGTTTACTGGCTATCACAAGACTCCAACATTACACCGCCAGTTTGTATTGCCGCATTTGCTGGGGCGACAATTGCCAAGGCCAACATGTGGAAAACGGCATTTTCGGCATTTAAATTTGCCAAGTTCCTCTATCTTGGGCCATTACTGTTCGGTTTTGTTCCCGGTTTTTCCCTCGACGGCTCTTCAACTGATATTATTAAAGCTTTTATTTTCATCCTGCTTGGTACTTGGCTCTACTCATATATGCTCAGTGGAATTTGGTTAAAAACTTGGCTTGGATTTGGTAAAGACAAAGCAGCATAAGCTAAAGTAATAATAAAAACGACCTCCTACTCAAATGAGTGGAGGTCGTTTTTGTTTTTAATTCCGACAAAATACAATATTCAATTATCTAAATTATACTTTTCCAGTTTATAACGAAGAGTACCTCGAGGAACATTAAGTATTCGGGCCGTTTTTGCGACATTTCCACCACTTATACGAAACGCCTTAGCAACCAACTCCTTTTCAACCCGAGCAATAACTTCATCCAACACAATCCCCTCAGGGGGAATTTCACAGTCAAATGGGACCTCGTTTTGAGGCACATCACCCCAAATTTCACGGGGCAAATGTTCCGGCAAAATATGTTCAACATTATGCATAATACAAATTCGCTCTACTACATTGCGTAATTCACGGACGTTACCGGGCCAATGGTGGCGCTGCATTAAATCTACAGCATCTCGGCTGAACCCGGACATCAGCTTATTAAACTCTTTGCTAAACTGCTGCAAAAAGTACTCTAGTAAGATAGGAACATCCTCTCGTCGCTCACGCAAAGGGGGGATATGGATAGGAAAAACATTTAGCCGATAAAACAAATCTTCTCGAAATTCTTTACGCCCTAAAGAGGCCTTAAGATCAGCATTAGTTGCCGCTATAATTCGAACATTTATATCTATATTACGATTACCGCCAAGACGGCGAACTTTACGATCTTCAAGGACCCGCAGCAACTTCACCTGCAAATTGAGGTCCATCTCACCAATTTCATCAAGGAAAACAGAACCAGTGTCAGCTTCTTCAAATAAACCAATTTTCCGACTAACAGCATCAGTAAACGCACCACGTTCATGACCAAACAACTCAGTTTCCAGCAAATTGAATGGCAACGAGCCACAATTTATTTCGACAAACGGTTGAGATTGCCTTGGCGACAAATTGTGAATTGCTTGTGCGACTAGCTCTTTACCGGTGCCACTTTCTCCGGTTATCAAAACTGTAGCTTTTTCATGTTTAGCTACTTCTCTAATCTGTTGAAACACCTGCTGTAAAGCTGGGCTATTCCCCACCATATTGATACCATCAGCATCACGTGAAAGGCGCTTTACTTGCCGACGCAGATTTTGCGTTTCCAAAGCGAGCTTAACAATCAAATGAATTGCATCTGCTTTAAATGGTTTTTTAATATAATCGTAAGCACCAATTTTTAACGCTTCAACCGCACTTTCAACGGTACCGTAACCAGTAATGATAATAACGAGAATATCTGGATCGACCTCCCGCATCGAACGTAAAACATCTAAGCCACTACTGCTACCAAGGTTTAGATCAAGGAGCACTAGGCTAATCTCATCGGCCGCAACGATATTAATTGCTTCATCAGGAGAATCTGTAGAGATAGGCAGGTAGCCGTCATTACTAATTAGGCGTTCCAAGTTTTGCCGGATGAAGGCTTCATCATCAACTATTAGTATTTTTTCTTTCACAACTGCTCCTGTTTTACCATCCAAATTATGACAATGAAGCTGGAATGCCATTCTTATCTAGTTTAATGGGGAGAGACACTTCAACGACAGTTCCGCTACCAACCTTACTATCAATGTTAATTTCTCCCCCCCTATCAGAGATGATATTATAGCTTATCGCTAACCCAAGACCAGTACCGTGCCCTTTACTGGTAAAGAATGGTTCAAAAATAAATGATAATTGATCTGCGGCAATACCAATACCTGTATCGATAATTTTAATAATAATATTTCCATCGCATGCGTTTACTACGACCTGCAACTCACCACCATCTGGCATTGCCTCTAAAGCATTATTAAGTAGATTCAGCAACACCTGCTTTAACCGGTCTGCATCCAAAACTATATCGGGTAAATCGGCGGCAACATTTTCTACTAATGCAACCCTTTGCCGCTGGCATTGCTTACGAACAAGCAACAAGGTATCATCCACAATACTAACAATACTTGCAGACGCTAACTTCGCAATTGACTGCGATGAGAAATTGAGCATTTCATTAACCAAAGTTTCTAAACGCTCAATTTCACCCAGTGCCTGCCTAATCAATTGCTGATCATCCTCTTGCCCAAGCAGTCGGTCATGCAATTCATCCAGCAGCAAACTCACACCGGTCAATGGGTTACGAACTTCATGAGCAATACCAGCAGACATCCTTCCAAGCGATGCTAGCCGATCCATTCGTGCCATTTGCTGCCGCATATTAACCCGCTCGGTTAAATCCTCTAGAGTTAATAACCAGCCTTCTTGCTGCCGAAAGCTAAGAGGAAACATGGCCATTCGATAGGTTAACGTGCGCCCTTTTCTCTCCAGAGTAACATACTCTCTAAGAGGCGTGCATTCATCTGACCTTTCCACAGCAAACCAACGCTCTAGAACACCTTGAAGCTCCGGCCACCCCGCAAGTAATTTTTTCCAACTACAATCTGGCTTAGGGCGTCCAATCGCCAGTATTTGGCAAGCAGACCCATTAACCGAAGTAACCTTACTGCCAACATCAAAAGTAAGGAGGCCAATTTCTATATTTTCAAAAACAGTTTGCTTAAAATTTCTTTCCCTAATGATCTCTTTGCGGGAGCGGCGCAATGCTTGAAGAGTTTGCATCAACCGGTTACGTCGTTGGTTCAGCTCCGCAACCATGTCATTAAAAGATACAGCAAGCTCCCCAACTTCATCATCAGAATAGATTTTTACTTCGGGCGACAGATTGCCCCGAATCATCTTTTTTGTCCCTTCAGTCAACATAAGTAATGGTCGAATAATACTGTCTGACAGCAAATATGCCGTAACGACGACAAACATAACAGTCAAAGATATAACTAACCAAGATTGTTTTAGGTAAGCATTTATTTGTTGTCGAATCAGGCTCGAGGTAGCAACTGCAGGTTGGTGAAATTGATCAATTTGGGCGCCAATGGTAACCCCGCCAAACACCTTATGCTTGCTGTATACTCCAGAGCTATACGAGATAGGAGCATACGCCATAATTTTATTTGAGCCACCGATATTAACCGTTTCGACGATCCCTGATTCGCCCCTTAGCACTGCCTCTGCAACAAGTGGATAGTTAGGGTGGACAAAACCTGCAGCGAATAAATTGAATGGAATGCGGCCAGATTTAATTTCTGCTGTAGTACTATCTTTATTATAGGGCGGTACCAGCTCACCGCTTTCATCATAACCACGTATATCCCAATACTTTGGGTGGGTTATCATCCAGCCTTGATCGTCAAACATGAAAGCATAGTTGCCACTTGAATAAGATGGCGTAATAACATCAGCTTCCCACACCGGTGATATATGCTGAGTGTATTCCATCAAATGGCGGTGATCAAGACTTAGAACCACTACCCCTTGCAACACTCCTTGTTTCCTCACCGGAGTAGCAAACCGTATCACCCCACGGTATGGTGTTCCTCGTACCGCTTCAAGTTGCCCCCAGCGCTGATCATCATGGCCGACATGCCATCCGTGTAAGCGTGACACCCAAACCTCACCAGAAGCCTGGTTTATAGCTCGTTCAAAATACAGTTCTGTCTTATAGCTGGTTTGTGAAGGGATAGAAACATTTCGGTACTTGGAAGAAGGCTTACCATCTATGATACGTAAGACCTCAACACCATCACTATTAATATATGCCATTTCAGCATAGAGAAGTGCCACTTCACGACTAGAACCTGAATCGCTATCTAATGTGGGCCTATGCCACAACTGACGCGAATGATTAAGGCTAAAAGTTTGATAATTTTCGAGCGTTGGCTCTAATAGAGCCAGGTCGAGCAAATCGCCTTCAACTTCACGTAAAAAGCCGGTGACTTCAGCCGCAACTAGTTTGGCCCGACCTTGCAATGCTTGAGTCGCTTGTGCGTCAAACGCCTTGGTCGTTTGCTCACGTAATAATTGCTCTACTGAGCGTAAATTGTGCTGCGAGCTAAATAGCAACAACCCCAATGGCAGCAAGGACAAAAGCAAAAATGCTCCAAGCACTTTTTTATGAAAATTAAAGCGCCACATTATTTAACTACAAACGCCGCAACGGCGGCAACCTGGAGCGCAAGGGGTAGTAAATTTTTGCTGCTGCGCTAATTGATATTCATGCCACAGATATTCTCGCTTCACCCCTTGATCTATAATTTCCCACGGGAATTTTTCAGTAGAATCTCTTTCCCGAGTAACAAAAAAATCGTGGGACAGACCGGCTTTTTTGGTTATTTGCTTAACATTACCTCCCGCAGCTAACTGCGGCAACAACTGTCCTACCCGCCGATCCCCACGAGACAAAAATGCTTGTAAGATTGCGGCCCGGATAGATTCACTTTTCATCCTTGTGTTTGGAATATGTGCAACTGCTGCTTGGAGACGACGAATTTTCTTTTTCAAGCTCTTTTCACCCTCCATTCCAGCCCACTGAAAGGGGGTAAACGGCTTAGGAATAAAGGGATTAATACTCAAACTAACATTTCCTAGCCAACCGCGCTGACGACCAAACTCGCGCCATATTATTGAAATTTTCTCCGTTAACGCAATTATTGCATCAATATCCTCATCTGCTTCGGTGGGAAACC
>JADGED010000010.1:0-7331 GCA_016744555.1 Desulfuromonadaceae bacterium | reverse complement strand
GCATAGCGTTGTGCGCGCTTGCCCATGCCAAAGCCTGACGCGTCAAGCCCCAGGCCAATGGCATCTGCGAATGTCGCATTGCCATCTGCTAGCATTTGCACAGCAGCGAGTATCTGCTCTTCATCTATCCCTTTATTGATATAATTTCGCAACCGCTGGCTACCGGCTTCGGGGGCAATTGCTACAGATTTATGTCCAGATTTTGCGATTATTTCAACTTCTTCAGGGTTAAGAGAATCGAGCCGGATACTAGACATAGAGAGTTTCCCATTACGAGCAAGAATTCCCTGCTGTAATGGTTGAATATCGCTGTAATCTGCAACAGCTGCAGCCACTAGACCAATCCTATTACGCTGGCAAAGCCCCACATCGACCTGTTCAAGCAAATTATCAAGACTACGTTCCCGGGGCGGCAAATAGACGTACCCAGCGGCACAAAAGCGGCAACCACGGGAGCAACCACGCGAAACCTCGGTCAAAGCTAAATCACCAAACTCGGTTTCTGGTGTCTGAATAAAACTGCGACTGGCTGAAGTATCGAGATCTTCTAAATATTGCCGCTTAACTTTGTTTGGTACATTCTCTGCGGCTACATACTTTTCAACGACACCAGCCTCTCCATAAACAGGAGTGTAAAACTTGGGCACATAAATTCCCGGCAGTGAGCTTAACTTCTGCAAGCAATAATCATCCTTTTTTTCACTATCTTTAAGACAATTAAGTAACAATGGTAAAATAGGTTCTGCTTCACCTACAGCAACTGCATCGACTATATTTGCCAAAGGTTCAGGATTTATAAAAGCGCAAACACCACCAAACAATATTATTGGGTACGAACTATTACGTTCTGATGCAAATAAAGGGATACCTGCTAAACGAAAAATTTCAGGGACATGAAGATAATCATTTTCAAACGAGATGGAAAAAGCAATCAGATCGAAATCAGTAAGAGGGTGGCCCGACTCCAATGATACCAATTGTTCTTTATCTATTGAGTTATTAGAAGTGTTATCGGGAAGGAAAAAACGTTCACATAAACTATCTTCACGCTGATTTATAAGGTTATATACAGTCAAAAAACCGAGGTTACTCATACCATGGTGATAGGTATTGGGATAGATTAGAGCGACACGATAGCGCTTTTCACTCCAAGAGTGAAAAATAGTTCCACTCTCATTTGCAACCAAGGGATGCTCTTGCTGATAATATTTCTTCGCCATATATCTCTTTAACTAAAATACCCCTGTTATTTAACTAATACATACTACTTTAGTAACTTAGAAATTATTTCACGATACTTACTCTCAATTACGTGACGTTTCTTTTTCATGGTATTGGTCAGCTCTTCACCCATTTTAAACTCTTTGTCAAGCAGGTGAATATCCTGCAATTTTTCAAAAGGTTTAAATCCCTGCTTAGCTACCAATAAACGGTTAATCTCGGCCTTCACCCGACTTAGGACTTGTTTGTCGGTCAAATCTGTAACTTCTTCAGCTTCATCCGTATCGGGTTCAAATTTGCCACTGATGAAACTACGAAGTTGATCAAAGTCTGGAACAATTAATGCCCCCAAACCCTTCTTATCCTGCCCTACCAATACCGCATCACTAACAAATGGAAGCTTTGTAATTGCTGATTCAATCCTGCTCGGATCGATATTTTCTCCACTAGCAAGGACAATTATCTCTTTTGAGCGGCCAGTAATTACCAGCTCGCTAGTTAGAGTAAGTTTGCCCAAATCGCCAGTTTTGAAAAACTTGTCCTCAGTAAACGCTTTCTCGTTTTCCTCTTCATTGGCATAATAACCGGGAAACACCTGCTCACCACGCACTTGAATTTCACCAACTTCTCCAGCTGGTAATAGTGAACCATCCTCAGCAACGATCCGCAACTCGGTATTCTCGGTAGCTGGCCCCAAGGTAGCAAAAATATCGCAATTTAGCCCTCTGCCTGCAATGACAGGCGCACACTCGGTCATACCGTAAGCATTAACGATCCGGATACCAATCGCATCGATCCACTCTTCCAGATATGGCGGCAAGCTACCTCCGCCGCTGATTGCCATCCGTAATCGACCACCAAATCTTTGCTGAACTAAACGTAATTTTTTCTTAGCAAAAGCATTCAACGGTGCCAGCAACAATATGGCAAATGCAGCAACAATTTTTTGCCACCAGCGGCGTAACCAAAAGACCTTTTCGAATACTGGCAACTGATTATGGTATTGCCGCTGTAACTTGTTGTAACGTGCCGAGATGCTAACCAAAATTTTAAATATTTTCGCTTTGCGAGGACTTTGACGCTCTACTGTCTGATTGATCTTGCTATACATCGATTCCCACAGACGCGGTACCGTAGCAACCAAAGTAGGTTGATATTTTTCTAGGTCAGCAGCAAAGGTTTTAACTGCTGAGTAGACAATACAGCACCCCCGAGAAAGGGCAACATATTCAACTGTCCGTTCAAAAATATGCCAACTGGGGAGGATAGAAACCCACGAGTCACTTTCCTGTAACTTTATCAAAGGTGGCACCGTTGTAACATTGTACATAATGTTACGATGAGTCAACAGCACACCTTTGGGAACTCCTGTGGTACCTGATGTATAGATAAGAGTAAAAACATCTTCCATGTCCAACGCATAGCGACGGGCGATAAATTCTTCCCGATCTTCTGGAGTAATCGTACGATCGGTAAGGAGGTCATTATAGCTATAAGTATGATTAAACCAACGATGGGTCTTACCACCCTCCATGACAAAAATCGCCTTGAGGTTCTTTAACCCTTTGAGCATCTCTTCATGGGCTTTTAGAAGCTTTTCCGTTTCAATAACCAAAAACTCACATTCGGCATGCTGGATAATAAATTCCAGCTCCCGAGTAGTCGTATCGCTACCACGTGGTACACTAACCGCCCCCAAAGACAGGAGGGCGAAGTCGGTAACCATCCAGGCATAGCGGTTATCTGACAACAACATTACATTGCTTTTTTTCTGTACCTTGTGCGACTTAAATGCCCTTGCCAGCACCAAAGCATCATCAAAAAGCTTTTCGTAACTGACTTCAAATTCAGTATTACTGGAGGTATAGACAAAAGCGGTACGCTCAGCGTACTTACTGCTGCTATGCAGGAGCATATCGAAAAGCGTTCTATGTTCACGTAAAGTTTCTGGCATATTGAAACAACCTTCTAGCTTGAAATTTAATACTGTAAAAACGCTATAATAATAGTAGTAGCATCACCACAGAGAACTTTTTACAATTCTTTTACATTAACCTGTTTTGTAACTTCAACGCAATAAATCTTACAGAACATCAGCATCAAGTAGGGAAAACTTGCTTTTGTGAAGGCAAACTCAAGCTTGTCAATTTGCAAAAAAAAAGGGACCACCTAAGTGGCCCCGTGACGAGGGAGTCGTCGGGAGTTAATTACATCGTACGCAAATTGGCGCACATCTGCCGGGCGGAGAACCGGCCTACATCACATTGAATAATTACTGCACAAGCAGATAAATCCCAAAGGGAAAATCCTGCTAAAAAGCTCCACTTAACTTACTAAAATTAATCGACCCGCCGACGCAAGAAAGTCGGGATATCGAATTGCTCATCATCAACAAACAGGTCGCGATTATAATTTGACTGATTACGAGCTCTACGGCTCGGCTGCGCCACAGATTGTTGGTTACGGATATGAGTCGGAGTATCGAAATCTACCTTGGAACTAGTTTTTCCAAAAGTGAGTCCACGCTGATCTACCACATCAACTACCGGCTCTTTTTCACCACCAGCCTCACCGAAACCGGTTGCAATAGCAGTAATCTTAATTCTATCTTCAAGCGCCTCATCAATTACCAAACCAACAATAATATTTGCATCTTCATGGACTTTTTCGTGGATGATAGTTGAAGCTTCTTCGAACTCTTCCATTGTCATACTGGAAGAACCAGAAATATTCACTAACACACCCATAGCACCAGAAATATCAACCTCTTCTAGCAATGGGCTACTAATTGCGCTATGTGCAGCTTCAGCAGCACGACGTTCCCCTTCAGCAAGACCGATACCCATCATCGCCATACCTCGGTTACTCATAACCGTGCGCACGTCAGCGAAGTCGACATTGATCAAACCTTCGGTGGTTATTAAATCAGAAATCCCTTGTACCGCCTGACGCAAGACATCGTCCGCAGGCTTAAAGGCATCGAGAATAGACATTTTTTTGCCGGCTAATCCAAGCAGGCGGTCATTTGGAACCACTACTAATGAATCTACAACTTCACGCAGTTCGGCAATTCCACTTTCTGCCCGCTGCATCCGTTGCCGACCTTCACGTGAAAATGGCTTTGTCACCACACCTACAGTCAGCGCTCCGGCTTCTTTCGCAGCGGCTGCAATAATTGGTGCAGCACCAGTACCGGTGCCACCACCCATTCCAGCGGCAACAAAAACCATATCGGCACCTTCAAACATTTCGACCAGACGCTGCTTGTCTTCTTCGGCAGCTTGACGACCAATTTCTGGATTTGCCCCTGCACCCAGCCCTTTGGTTAAATGACCACCAAGCTGAATTTTCATTGCCGCATCGCTACGACGTAGCGCCTGGGCATCAGTATTTGCAGTTAAGAACTCAACCCCTTCAACATTGCAGCGAATCATAGTGTTAACAGCGTTTCCACCGCCACCACCGACGCCGACAACCTTGATCTTGGCTACTTGATCAAAGGCTTCTTCAAACTGAAACATAACTCCCTCTTGACTAGGCATAATGCCCTCCCTGTAGTTGCGCCCTTGGCTTCTCCGCGAACCCAAAAGCTTATTATCGTCTAGAATCCTTAATTTACTATTTATCAGTTGCTAAGACAAGTAATTATTACATAATTAACTATTAAAAAAACTCACTAAACCACGCCTTCATTCGCTCGGCAACCCGCTCAAACACGTTCTTTTCACCGATTTTGAAGGTTTGGGTTTGGGTGTTTACACTCCCATACTTAACTAGGCCTACGCCGGTAGCATAAATTGGTGAGTTAACAACGTCAGTCAAACCACCGATATCTAAAGGTTTTCCTCGACGAACTGGGAGATTAAAGATCTGTTCCGCCAACTCTGGCATCCCTGGCAGAATGGCACTGCCACCAGTAATAACAACACCAGACGCTATCAAATCTGCATAACCACTTTTGGCAATTTCCCGATTAACTAAAGAAAAAATTTCTTCTACCCGGGGCTCAAGAATTTCTGCCAACAATTGGCGGGACAAAATTCGTGCTTCACGACCACCAACCGATGGCACTTCGATGGTTTCATCTTTTCCAACCATTGAAGTTAAACAGCAACCATAGGACTGCTTAATCTTTTCGGCTTCGGCCATCGGGGTACGCAAGCCGACGGCAATATCATTAGTCAAATGATCACCACCAATCGACAATACCGATGTATGCTTAATTGCCCCTTCGGAATATATTGCGATATCTGCAGTACCACCACCAATATCGACTAAAGCAACGCCCAGCTCTTTTTCATCTGCAGAAAGGACCGCTTCACTACTAGCTAATTGCTCCAACACAATGTCGGCAACATCAACACCGGCACGGTTACAACATTTAATTATATTTTGCGCACTTGCTACAGCACCGGTAACGATGTGCACCTTTGCTTCTAAACGAACACCACTCATTCCCAAAGGTTCACGTATGCCATCCTGATCATCAATAATGAATTCCTGCGGTAGGATGTGCATCACTTCACGATCCATAGGGATAGCAATTGCTTTAGCTGCATCAATTACCCGTTGCAGATCCTCGCTGGTTACCTCGCGGTTTTTAATGGCGATGACTCCTTGAGAGTTCATCCCTTTAATGTGCCCACCGGCAATCCCAGCAAATACCGACTTGATCTCACAACCAGCCATCAACTCCGCTTCACGGATCGCTTTTTGGATTGCATTGACGGTACTTTCAATATTAATTACTACCCCCTTACGTAAACCTTTCGACTGGCTAGTGCCGATGCCGACAACCTCTAGCCCTTCTTCGGTCATATTGCCGACGATGCAGCAAATCTTGGTAGTTCCGATATCCAGCCCGACAATCAAATTTTCAGCTCTTTTACTCATGACAGCCCCTTGGTATGAGTCTTTTTGACATCGCAAAGCTTAACCTTGCGCTGTCATTGGTTATTTATATTTTTAACGTCATTCGACTTTTCAATTTAAACTGATTACTAACTCTTCATTCCTATTTGCTGCTTTTCAATCCGCACAATAACTTTTTCTGGAACATTCAAATCGATATAATCTAGCACCGGCAATTTAGGTTGTAGCTCAGCATATATCCGCTCTAATCGATCTAACTTTTGACCAAAACCAGACTTGCCTAGCTTAACCTTGACCCCACCTTCCAGCGTATAAAGAGTCAAACAACCATTCTTTTCACGATGTATTTCTGAAACCTGCGTCAAATCAAACAAATCGCGCCCATTTAAATCATCAAGCAAAGCAACTATTTGCCGCAGAAACGATGCATAGTGACTATCGTTTTTTTGTGCCTTCGCATAATCCAAACCGGTAACAATTGGGAAATCGAGGCTATCGTTTTGCCCCAGCACCTTAAAAATTTCACCTTGCTCATCGAGGTAGTACAACAGGCCTAGATTAACAATTGCCACCGGTCGACGCTCAACTAAGCTGATCGCGACCTGCCGAGGGAATATACGTTGCACATCGGCACGCAGAACCCACGGATTTTCTTCAATTTTACGACCTATCAAGCCAAGGTCGAGACTAAAAGTATTGACTCCGGTTTCTATATCCGACAAAGCCACTACTTGCTCTTTACTAAAATGGGTGCCCTCTTCTACCGAAATAGCGTCAATCCGGAACAGCTCCGAAGTCATCAACAATTGCGTTACAAAAAAGCCACCGACTGCAAGCATAGCAACACTAAACGTTGCCACGCCGAGCCGTAGTGAACGACGTAACAGCTTGCGCCAGCATATCGGTTCAGACTTTTTCTTCGCCCGGTTCCGATTGCTTTTTTTATTTTTTTTCTGCTGTTTTAAATCGCGCATTGAGTTCTCATTTGCTGCTTATTTAAGTCGGCCCTAGAGTTACTTGCAGTAACAATTAATTACTTATCGAGGTCTGCATCCAACAGGATTGCCTCAACCAAAGTCGCAAAATCTTTTCCCACAGCTTGTGCCGCTTTAGGCAACAAACTGGTTTCTGTCATCCCCGGGATGGTATTAATTTCAATACAATAAAACTCCTCACCCCGGAGCATAAAATCGACTCTGACTGCGCCACGACATCCCAAAGCAGTACAAGCCTTAAGC
>JADGED010000109.1 GCA_016744555.1 Desulfuromonadaceae bacterium | reverse complement strand
AATCATACTAGATGTCAATGGTGTTGGTTACAGGTTGCAAGTCCCGCTATCTACTTTCTATGTGCTCCCCGAAGAAGGGGCGGTCAAACTACAAGTACACACCCATGTAAAAGAGGATTCCATCAGCCTATTTGGTTTTGCCAGCAGAGAAGAAAAAGATCTCTTCATTCTACTGATCTCAGTTTCCGGGGTCGGTCCAAAACTGGCGATCACAATTTTATCCCATATTCAAACTGCAGATTTGGCTCTAGCAATTAGTGAAGGTAATATTCCAGCTTTAACGGCAATACCCGGCATCGGCAAAAAAAGTGCCGAACGTCTGATTCTTGAGTTACAAGACAAAGCAACAAGTTATGCCGTTGCAGCAGCCATTGTACCGTCAGAAAACAATCAGCCGAAAGCAATCAATTACCACCACGATGCCATCTCTGCACTGGTCAACCTTGGCTACAAAGAAACTTTAGCAAAAAAAGCATTGAAGTCGATTACAATTGCTCCTGGAACACCACTAGAAGATATACTGAAGGCAGCACTGCAAGTCTTGTTAAAATAAATTGGAGCAATAAATGAGTGAACGCCTGATTGACGGTGATGAACATTTCGAAGACAACCCTAACGATCTTGGCTTACGGCCAAAATCGTTAGAAGAATATGTTGGACAAAGCAAGGCCAAACAAAACCTAAAAGTATTCATTGATGCCGCCCGCAACCGTCAAGAAGCCCTCGATCACGTCCTTTTCTTTGGTCCACCTGGACTTGGAAAAACTACTTTAGCCAACATTATCGCTCAAGAAATGGGGGTAAGCATAAAGAGCACATCGGGACCAGTAATTGAAAAAACTGGTGACCTTGCTGCCATTTTAACCAATCTTGAAGAGGGTGACGTTCTGTTTATCGATGAGATTCACCGCCTCTCACCGGTAGTCGAAGAGATTCTTTATCCGGCGATGGAAGATTATCAACTTGATATTATGATTGGCCAAGGGCCATCGGCGCGGACCATAAAGCTGGACATTCCACGGTTTACCTTAGTCGGTGCAACAACCCGTGCGGGGCTATTATCTTCACCGCTACGCGATCGCTTTGGCGTTATCAGCCGGCTCGAATTTTATTCCCAAGAAGAACTGACTACAATCGTTATCCGCAGTGCCAAAATTCTCGGCATCAACATTGATTTTGCTGGAGCAGCAGAGATAGCTCGCCGCAGTCGAGGGACTCCACGAATCGTCAACCGATTATTGCGGCGAGTACGTGACTTTGCCGAGATAGAAGGCGATGGAAATATTACCCAAGAACTTGCGGACAGTTCGCTACAGCGCCTCGAAGTTGACAATCAGGGCTTCGACTATATGGATTCAATGTTACTATTGACGATAATTGACAAATTCGGCGGTGGACCGGTTGGGCTTGACACCCTAGCTGCTGCAATTGGTGAAGAGCGCGATACAATTGAAGAAGTAATAGAGCCCTACTTAATTCAGCAAGGATTCCTTAACCGTACTCCCCGCGGGCGCATTGCTACTGAAAGTAGTTATCGCCATTTCGCTCGTACCCCAGCTAAAGTTGATAGCAACGGATCACTGTTCGGTTCATGACTAATACACCTCTCCAACAATTTGCTCAGCAGCTTGCTAGTTGGACTGAAGCAATTATTGAGCATGGTCGCACCCCATTTCGCCGGGTGGATACCTATCCAACTATCAATACTGACGTAGGGGTTATTCAACCACCTATTGTTTTTTGGATTAATCGGCAAAGCATGATGGCCGGTGGCGTCCTATTACTTCCAGACAACAATTTAGAGGCAGAGTTGCTTCGAGGCAGAAATTGCGCATCAGCACTTGGGTTGAGTCACTTTATTACATGGGAAACCGATCAAGTTAGAATCTGGCAATGCAATAGCGAGACAACAACTGAACACAAAGTCTTTCCACTTCTACACCCAAACCAACCAGAAACATTTCACTTTCTGCTTGATGACCTCCTTGAAGCACTAAAGCTGTTGGCCGTTATTGGTGCTACACCAGCACACAAACTGCCAAGCTGCTATTTCAACAATTTATTTCACATCACATTGCAACAAACATTGCCACCTCTGGTTGCCGCATATCGCAGCCAACGGTCTGAAATTGATTCACCTTCGCCAGAGAATGCAGATACCTGCGCAAATGAAGCTAACCGCTTAGCATTATTACGGCTACTGGTCACATCTCAACTAAAAGTACTGCCGCTAACGATTTTGCCAGAAGATCTTGAACAGACCATCAAAACAGCACTAAAACAGCTTCCTATGACCTTACAACAGTCACTAACGCGCACTACGGTAATCAAGCCACCACAGTTACCATCGGAAACTGCAGTCTGCTTTCACCATCTTTTTTTACGGCTACAACAGCTCGCATGGAATCAAACCACAACGCGTTCTACGGCAACAATAAGAGACTTGATTGACACTTGGTACCCAAACACAACAGACTTTGAACGAACTGAAGAAATCAAATTTTACCCAGAAACACCGCGGCTGCACGCTGCGACAGAAATAATTCTTTCTGGATCAGCAATTTTTCTAGCTGCTACAGCAATATTGAACTCTGACCAACAACGCTGCCAGTTATTTCATGGCAAACTGTTTCAATTAGAACGTAGTTCAATCCCCCAAAAGCCCGTATACGCTCGGCTATTAAACAATAATGGCATCAGCAATATGCAGCGGCACGAATTTTCTGCAAGGTTGCGAACTGCGTGGCCAAATCGCCGTTTAAAGATTAAAACCGGACAACCATTCTGGCGCTGGGAATTAATCCATCTACTAGGCATCTGTCACCCAAAACAAAAGCTGACGTTAGAATTACCAGCGGGACTGTTACAAGATGCTGGCAACCAAACTGCGTGGACGCTAATATGTGAACAATTAAATTTTCAACACATCGAACTGTTAAGCAACGGAAACATCAATTTCAAGCTAGAGTGCAACAACAGAAGTAACTACAAGTTACCAATTCAATTACCAACTGATATCCGCGAGATTGAACCAATTGATGAGCATGCCTACTTTCGCAGTCAACTCCTCTTGGCTCTCAAACTCCCCAGTGACATCCATAAATTAATTGGTAACGAACTCATTTGGTATCCAACGACGCCCCTCGATTCAGATCAACTTGTTGGTCTAGAAAAATATCGCCAAAGCAACCTATACCAATACTTACTAGAGATTCTGAAATATAACAAAAGTACCTCTAAAGAAAGTAGTCAACTCCCAACTACTGGTGATGACATCCCGATTCCACACCCAGAGCCACTATTACTTAATGAGTTAGCAAAAACCGATCACACCTTAACCACTACCTCAAGCGACGATTTTCTTGCGATTCTACTTAACTGTCCAGCGGTTGCAGCCCTCACCATGGTGACAAAAATAGAAACCAAAAAATTAACTGCTGCAACAATTCAGCAAAACAAGAAACTTAAAGAGGATATTGTTAACCAATTGCTCACTCATGGGGTGCCAAATTTCCCGGAACAATACTTATATTTTCTAGATAGCCCAGAGATAATACACTATTCAATTTTGCCGCCACTAAAAGTGAATAGTAGCTTGATGGGACAATTTGAGCTTGAAGATGCAAACGGTAAAACTATTAACGGCTACGGTGAAGAATTAGAACAAATCTTGTTATTTTGTTCTAGACTAGAAAAAACATTATTTGATCTACCTGCTGACCGAGTGCAATTACAGCAATTACTTAACCTCTACCGAAAAGATCTAAAAGCTCTATACAAGCACTTAAATGATCTCTGCTATAGCCAACTTCAGGATTCAAAAGCAGCACAAAAATTAATAAAAAAAATCTGGTCAACACTTAACCTCCCGACTCCATCATGGGTTAATCTTTAGCGTTATTTGGACTGTAACCATTTGAACAACAGCTAGAAACTGCTATAATTTTGTTATTCAATAAAGCTAATTACCCTAGTAGCAGATTAACTATCTACTGACATCGCTTTTTAAATGGAGGATCATATGCTAGAAATTGTCGAAAAAACCCTTCTTACCGGAATAGGTGCTGTTGCGCTAACACAGAAAAAAGCTGAAGAACTTGTTGATGACCTAAAAAAAAGGATGAACCTTAGTGAAGATGAAGGGAAAAACTTGCTTGAAAAGCTGCGCACGGCTTCACAGGAAAATCAAAAAAAATTAGAAGATTTTGCCCAAGATGAAGTCAAGAAGGCATGCGAACGAGTTGGGATCGTAACGCAAGAAGAATTTAACGCACTACAAAGCAAAGTCAAAAAACTGGAAAAACTGCTTAATAGCCAAGAAAAGTGATCATATTTAGATATTTTTACCATCGTAGAAGAGACTAAAAGTATGGCGACTATCTGCGCCGCTCTTTGCACTACTTAATGACATAGGTAATTTTTCTTTAGGATTATATTTTGCCATTCAAACGCATCAACAGGAACATACGCTCGATTAAACGCTATCGGCAAGTACTTGGAATTTTAATCAAGTACGGATTTGGCCATATTGTCGAACAGCTGAATATCGACTACTACATTGAACTTGGCAAAAAGATTGTAACTCTTGGGACAGCATCTCAAGACCTTGAACGTCTCACCCAAGCTGCACGATTTCGCCTCGCCCTTGAAGAATTGGGTCCCACTTTTATCAAATTGGGACAACTGCTATCGACCCGACCAGATATTGTTCAAACAGATGTATTGGATGAACTAAAAAAGCTTCAAGACCACTTACCGCCAGTGTCTACCGATGAAATTATGGCTCAAATACACCAAGAGCTTGGCTATCCTACGGAAGAGCTATTTGCTCACTTTGACACTACACCACTGGCAACAGCTAGTATCGCTCAGGTACACCGGGGAAGGTTAAAAGACGGTGAGGAAATTGTCTGTAAAGTGCGCAGGCCTGGTGTCGAAATAGTTATTGCGACAGATATTGACATTATGATGGGTCTCGCCTATCTGGCCGAAAAACACCTTCCAGGTGGTGACATTTATGACCCAGTAGGACTGGTCAGAGAATTCCGTCGGTCCATTCATCGCGAACTAGATTTTTCTCGTGAAGCTAGAACAACCGATCGTTTTTCTAACAACTTCATTAATGAAGACGCCGCATATATTCCCAAAGTATTCTGGGACTATACTGGGCAAACAGTACTAACGCTAGAGTACGTTGACGGCATAAAAATATCTAGCAACGAAGAACTTATTGCAGCAGGTCTTAAACCAGAAGTAATTGCTCGCAATGGCGCAGATATTTTCCTAAAGCAAGTTTTCATCCATGGACTCTTCCACGCCGATCCACATCCTGGCAATCTACACGTTTTACCCAATAACGTTATCTGCATTTTCGATTTTGGCATGGTTGGTCGCCTTGATGATGACCTAAAATTGCACCTAACAGAACTACTCCTTTGTGTTTTAAACCGTGACGTTGACCGCCTAATAATGCAATTGCTTTATTCTGGAGATTTGCACGACGAATCTAAAATAAAAGATCTAAAACGTGACCTGACTGAGTTTATAGACGACTACTACGATATTCTTTTACAGGACTTGAAAATTGGAAAACTACTTATTGATTTCGTCAGAATTTTAACCGAATACCAAATAAAATTCCCTTCAAGCTTGATGCTCCTCTCCCGCTCATTGTTTGCTATGGAAGGTCTAGGGAAGCAACTTGATCCCAACTTTAACATGGTCGAACAACTAAAGCCGTTTGCCGAGCAAATAATCAAGGATCGCCACTCCCCGGCCAATATTGCCAAAGACGCAGCACGAACTTTACAAGCGTATCAAGCCTTAGGAAAAAGCTTACCACGTGACATAAAAGAATTTGTTAACCGGATTAATCGAAATAAATTCAAGATCGACCTTGAACACCGAGGGTTTGAACGTCTAATTACCGATTTAGATCGTTCAACTAACCGCATCTCTTTTAGCTTAGTAATCGCAGCACTGATTGTCGGTTCATCCCTAATCATGCAAATCGACAAAGGGCCAATGTTATTCGGGTTTCCAATCCTCGGTTTACTTGGATATTCAGTTGCTGGTTTTCTTGGCTTTGGCTTAGCAATAGCTATCCTCCGCTCAGGACGCATGTAGCTAAACAAAAACAATAAGTTGACTGAAGCAACTGTGTTAACTAAGACACAGCAACAAGGAAACTTTGCGCAATATTGCAACACCACCAATTAAATTCCGGAGATACAAAAACAAGACGTTAATAGTATCAACAAGTTAGGTAGCAGTAAGACATTTGGCAACGTATTTGCATAATCATTTTATCGTAAATTTAAATCAATCAGATTGGACGATAAATGATTCTGCAACGCACCATACAAAAACCTGCTACCATTTCTGGCATTGGTCTCCATAGCGGCGCCCGTATTAATATGAAGTTACGTCCGGCGACCGCAAATACAGGAATCATTTTTCATCGTACCGATGGTGACCAAACTGTCGACATCAAGGCTTGCTCCGAAAATGTAGTTGATACCCAAATGGCAACAGTCATTGGCAAGCATGGTCTGACCGTTTCCACCATTGAGCACTTTATGGCAGCAATTGCCGCCTTCGGTATCGACAATCTGCATATCGACATTGATGGCCCTGAAGTTCCAGTACTAGACGGCAGTGCAGCACCTTTTATCCGTGAAATCCAACAAGCCGGCACAACCACCCTAAATCGAAGTAAAAAGTTTGTAGCTATCCGCAAAAAGCTTGAAATAATTGAGGGTGAAAAGCGAATCAGCATTATTCCATCCCGCTTTTTCCGCATCTCTTTTGATATAGCGTTCGACCATCCTGCGATTTCCGTACAAAATTACAGCATGAAATTTTCCACTGAAACATTTTGTAAAGAAATTGCTGACGCTAGAACTTTTGGCTTTCTTAACGAGATTGAATACCTTAAAGCCAACGGCTTAGCTCGAGGCGGATCACTAGAAAATGCTGTTGTAATTGACGACAATGGGGTAATGAATCCAGAAGGTTTGCGTTACCATAATGAATTTGTTCGTCACAAAATCTTAGACGCATTTGGCGATTTCAGCTTACTAGGATCACCACTACTCGGCCATATTCGTGCTTTCAAAGCAGGCCACGATCTTAATTCTAAGATGGTCAAAATGATTGAAGAAAATCCTGATCACTGGACCTATGTTGAGTTTAGTGAAGAAGCCTTGCGCGAAGCACAGCGCTCTAACTGTAAATCATTTGCTATTGATCTCGCATGGAACAAAGCATAAACACTTCATTAATCCTACCGGCCACTACAACAAATTAGTGGTCGGTCTTAACATCTGCTCCAAGCTTCGCCCCCTAGAAGCCACGCAAAAAGAAACTTACCCCTAGTCAAACACCTTTGTTTTTTACTATAATGCTTAGTCGTAATTTCAAACCAAATTTGGCAGAGAAACATTTCCCAATTTGGTGTAGTTTTTTTTCAGCTAAATTGGCGTTAAATTACAAAGGAAAAAACATTAATGACGGGAGGTTTGGTTTGAAAATTCAAGTGATCTACAAAAATGGCCAGGAAGATCTTGTCGAGCCCAAATTCCTTGACATCCTTCTCCAGATTGGTGAGGTTCAAGAATTCCGTCGTACTGACCACTGGGTTAATGCTACTGCAGACCCAATCCGTTCGGCTCGACAACATAAATTTGTCGGAGAAGACCGACGCTTAAAAAAACACCAGAAGCTTACTTTTCACGATAACGACCTTATTCGCTGCGACCTCCAAACTTAAATTCGAAATAGCTTCTGCAACTATTTAAGTCCGCCAAAAAATACGCGGACAATCTCCTTAAATTCGGCATCAACCTGCTGAATAGTCGGTGCGATAAACTCCTCTGCTAAACCAACTTCTTCCCACGCGGGTAGTTGTAATTCTGGAATTTCATTTACCAACAACACTTCATAACCACTGGCATGAGCTAGGACATCAGCAATGTGTACAATACACGCTTCTTTAGAGTAATGCGCTAAACGGGGTGAATGGTGACTGCCAATCATACGTACCAAAGCTGGCGACAGGCGCCATTTTGATGCTAACAACTTACCAATAATACTGTGGTCGGCCTGCAACATGTCTTGCTCAGCTCGGTACATTGGAATCCGCTCTTGTCGCCCTTTGGCAATGGCTCCAGCATACTGACCCGGCATCCGGTCAAGCATAATCAAGCGTCCAATATCATGAAGCAAACCACACAAATAGGCGGTTTCGGGATCGGTGTTAGCTGAAAGCTTGGCAATGGCTTTGGCGGTTACGGCAACTTGTATAGCGTGTATCCAAAGGTTTTTTTCACCTTGTGTGGACGGCGTGAACACATGCATAAC
>JADGED010000108.1 GCA_016744555.1 Desulfuromonadaceae bacterium | reverse complement strand
ATTTATCGGGTGATAACCTCCTGATTACTATTGGCGATTTCAGCTTAAGGACATCGTTCGACTATTCCGGCGGTCGCATTACTGAGGCCGAAGGTTCTCTTCATCTTGGGGCGTTGATGACATCGATTCCTGATGAAATGAAAAACCCCCTTGGAGAACTACCGGTAATTATTCGAAACCTTGATGTCGATCTGTCAGATCTAAGTGCTCCAAAATTGCATTCAGGTGCAATTGTGTTTGGTTCCGGTTTCACCTTGGATAACGACTTCTTTACCGCTCAAATTGCGGGGATAGAAGTTGGTGCTGCTAGCGGAACTCCATACGGTAAAGTCCTAGGTGGGTCGGTTACGTTTAAACAGGCCGGTTCGTTGCCAATGCTAAGTGGTGTCTCGCTCACCAATGTAGGGCTCACCGCTTCAGGCTTTAGTGGCACCTTGGCATGGTCTGGTGACCAAGACTTCCCCGTATTTGAAGATACTAGCTATGGTATCACTGCCAATTTGACAGCAGTTGCTCTGGCTATTGATTCATCGCAGCCAACCTTTGATCAAATGGTTCGTTTGACAACTCTCGATGGCTCGGTTGAGTTTGGTGACGGATATGGGACTGCACTAGCCCCAGCCCTTGAGTATGCAGGTGGTTCCTATGGTTTTACCACCGACATTGCAAGTTCAATCAATATTCCTGGAACTTCCATTGCAGTTAAAGGCTTTTCGGGAGCTATCGATTTCAATAACGAATCAATCCGTATCGGCGGGATGATTTCTATCCCCTATGAAGGGACTGAAGTTGCCTTTGCTGTTGATAGGTTAACTTTCTCAGCTTCAGGAGTTGATGGGACGATTGAGCTAGCGAGTCCGCTTGAAATCCAAGGACTAGGTTTTCCTGCCGTACTTACCGAAGCAGGACTCACGTTCCGTGGTTTTGCATTGTCTAGCGGTAATTTAGGGCTAGATTTAACCTTAGAGCAGTTCTTAGATCTTGAAGTTTCTGCAGCTTTGGCACTGGACAATAATGGCGTAAGCGCTTGGTCGCTAGGTGGTGAAACAGATGCAAGTTTTGTTGCTGATGCAGGTTTTGCAAAGTTAGAGGTAACCGATATCGGCGCAGGATATGATTCTGCTTCGGGGTTATTCTTTTCCATGAATACAGATATTCAAACTTCTGCAGATGCTATTTTGTCAGCACTACCAGATGATATCAATTTGTCAGGGTTAGAAGTTTACTCCGATCACATTGATATTGATGCCGCGCAAATGGGTGGCAGTATTGACAATGCAACTGTTGGCTTTGCTGGGGTTGATTTAAGTTTGACCCACCTTGCCCTTGGCTATGAAAGCGGCGATGATGGTGGCCGCTTCTCCCTCGTTGTTGGTGGCGGTATTTCTCTTGGTGACTTGATCAGCGCGGACGCAGTAGCAACTATTTATCAAGATTTAACTTATGATCTTGAACAAATTGAAATCGATTTCACCAATCCTGGCTTTTCCATGTACGGTAGCCTTGAAATTGCTGATAACCATTTTATGGCAGAGTTAGCAGTTCAAGTTGCTGGAACAATAAATATGGAAGCATTACTTGAAATTGGCTCTGGAGTTAGTTCAACTGATCAAGCGTTCTCGTATTGGCGGGTAGAACTGATGTCAAATGCCAGAATCCCGATGGCACCGCTACCGATGAATATTTATGGTATTGGTGGTGGTATCGCTTATAACCAAACAATCAGTGTCGTTGACGGTGTTGAATATACACCTGAATTTGGATCTGGTCTTGCCTTAACTGCTAAGGTAAACGTTGGTAGCTTAGATGAAGGATATACCTTCTATAGCGAACTGACTCTAAGTATGCAACCAAGTAATTTCCGAATGATTCTCGCTGGTGATTCGTGGTTCATGAAAGGGAAGGATGCTTCTGGAGACCCCCACCTTGCAGTATCTATTGAAATGGGTGCCAGCCCCGCAATGTTGCATATAGTTACTCAAGCGAAGCTAGGGAAAGAGCTTGCTGGTAAGACATTGCTGGGAGTTGAGGGCGAGATAGACCTATTGTTCTCTGAGAGCGATTGGCACATTTACTTTGGCTCGGCTTCGCAACATCTAGATGTTACTTTGTTGGAATTTTTGACTGGATCAGGTTATATCCAGCTAGATTCCAGTGGCATTGCCATGGGTGTCAGGTACGAGTTTGACCTTGAAGGTAGCGCATGGATTTTCTATGGTCGGGTTTACGGTGGTGCACAAATTGATTTAGCTGCTGGGATTAAACCGTTTTATATCGATGCTCGAGGCAAGATTTGGATTGGTCTTGAAGCTGGAGTTAAAGCACGGGGTAAAAAGTATGAAATCTTGAGTGCTTATGCTGAGTTGGACGGTCAATTTAAGGCGCCTCCAGTTTATATTAGTTTACATGGTACGGCGCGCTATTCGTTCTTGATGGGTTTGGTTAAGGGTACATGGGAAATGACCTTTACAATGCCGAAGAACCCACCAGCCGGGGCAGGTGATAGTGGTATTGAAACTATGCCACTTGTTGCTTACTCCTCCCCTGAAGATGGGGCTACTGATGTTGGTCGCTTAGAGAGTGTAACTATTCGGGCTAATATGCCGATTATGAAACCTTTTAAATATGACGATGATAACTGGTATATCCTCTGCGTTAAGGATCCAGATGAAACCAATGATATTGTCGATTTCACTGAGGTTAGAGAGTCGATAGATAAGGCAATTGACCTTAGTAGTAGTGCCGGGATGGTTGAAGTTGTCGGTGGTCGTCAAGGACAAATGGAGCTAAACTTTACGCCGTATATGGAAATGGCAGAAAGTCGTAATTATAATTACAATACCACTTTTCAATTACGTCATTGGAACAGTGGCTCTATTGGTGCTGTTGTGAGCAGCGAAGTGGTTAGTGCAAACTTTACCACTACCGATCAACCTATTGGTTTCCGTGAACGTGTATACGATGTTTATCCACGCCGAAGTACAACACCGGTCTATGGTGAAACTGATATATATATAGTCACTAAGGCTGTATTTGATGGTTATATTTGGAACTGGATGATGCATGGTGAAAGTCTTAGCCTTGAAGTTATAAACGCCGTTGGAGAATCTATCCCAGGGGAGATAACTGGTAAGCAGATGTTAACTGATGGCGAACAAGGTAGCCGCCGTTATTTACTTAAATTTGAGCCCGAGCAACCATTAGAAGCAGTACGGATGGTAGAAAATTCTGCAGGGATAAAGAGGCCAGCAATTCGGACTGAGACTGGTTACCGTAACCCATTCTTGCCTAATCCCGGTGGGGCAACAGGGGTAACTGTCTACGGACAACCTATTCAGGTTGGTGATAGCGCAATTGTACATGCCGCTGCAGGGATGCAAACTACGGATGCATCTGATAGAGCGGCAAAACCAACCACCGCTACATCCGGGAGGTCGGGAAAGCGTAGAGCTGCAGGTAGACGTGGTACAAGGTCTGCTCCCGCAGAGGAAACAAATCATTACGCTGCTACAAGTGCAACGCCAGTCGCAGGTGGTTATCCTATGACTGGTGCGGCAGCAGCAATTCATGACCAACCTAACCTTGTTGTTGAAGGAGAGGAAGAAACCTACAGGTGGTACTGGGACGGTGATTATACTATCCAAATTGTAGGTCGTGAAGGTGGGAAAAGGTACAATAGTAAGTTTGTCCTTACTACCCCGGCAGATACTGAAAGCGCACCTACATACACAAGTACAGCAGACGTAGTTGAAGCTGGGATTAGTAATGCCCACTTTAATATCAACTATAATGTTGATCAAGATGCCTATAAGGCAGATGTAAATCGTGGCCAGAGTAGTATCGTTTTTAACGGTATTCTTGCATTGTGGCCATATTTCACCAATAGCTCATATGCTGCAACGTCTACTGCCTGTGAATTTAGAGAACCAGACGAAATAGAAGAAGTGAATGAGATGCTCGGCGGTATGGCTCCATCATCGTGGGATTCTATAGGTGCTTTGCCCGCTCAAGCTATATCCGCAATTCGCCGTGCAGCGATGGAGCCTTGTGCACCATTGAATACTCAATTAGAAGCGATTGACCAGCGTTTTAATGACCATAAAGAGTTGGCCTTTTCCCGTAACCCTTCAAGTACCTTTGGTTCATTGGAGTTCAGGTTTAGTAGTAGTGCTCCGATAAATTGGAGTGCAATAGACTTGCGAGTTGGTGTTTACCCAGAATTTGAAAAGCAGTTAAATATTCTGGGGCAAAGTTTTAATCCTGGACCAAGAACACAACACAATTATAGGCGTGGTGAGTGGTTTGTGCGCAGCCAACAGGGGGCATTGGATCATATTGTTGAATTGAAACCCATTGTTGACGACCATTTTGACGGCGATCGGTTGTTAAGTATTTTTAGGGTGCATAGAGATTATAACTCAAGGCTTACCCAGTTTGGCACCGCTGGAATTTATGCTCGAGAACTACAAGCCGGTGATTCTGAACTTGATAGCTATTCAGGTGAGTACGATCTAACTGAGGGTGAAATGCTTTACAATACTGGAATGATAAATGAATTAACTCCACGTCGATTGATGGGGAGATAGGATATGAAAATGATGAAAACATTAACCCTTGGTATCATCGCACTCCTTGTTGTTTTGACTAGTTTTGCGAGTGCTGAAGAGGCTGTGAAGGTTGGTATTGAAGGTAAATTTGATGGTCAGCAGGTGCAACTGCGTTGGATGGTGTCGGACAAATCGCTCGATTATCGCTATGTTATTTGGCGATCTCCTGCTGATGATATTCAAAATCGAGTTAAGTTAGCAGAGTTGAAAATGGCCTCTTATGCCGACGCTAAAAAAATGCTAACCGACAATGAGGTAGCTTTAAAATTGATGTATCCGTTTGAAACAGCCAAAAATCGGGCGGAAATAAATCAATCTTTATCACAAGATGATAATCGTTTGGGGATGTTGTTGTTTGTCTCTACCCAAGATAAGCAGGTTGCTGCAGCAATGGGACAGTACACTGCCGATGGGGATTTAAGTGGCAGCAAAAAACGTCTCTACACGGTAGAAGTTTATAACGGCAACACTATGCTTGCTAGCGATGTTTGTGGCGTCGATTTGGAAAAGTCTACCCAGTTACCCATTGTTTGGAAAGTAAAAGCCCATATGTTCAAGTGGGGCGTTGGTCTAAAGTGGGAAGGCTACGAGGCGTATACCTCGTTTAATATTTACCGGCGTGGTTTGCTGGACAAGGAGTTTAAGCAGCTTAATACTGCTCCTGTTCAAGTTCAATCTACCATTAACCCTGATGCTACTATAAGTGTTGCTCCGTATTTTTATACTGATACCACCATCAAGGAGCACCAAGTCTATTACTATCAAATCCGTGGAGTCGATTTCTTTGGTGACGAAGGACCAACCTCTATTGAGGTAATGGGAAAAGTCAAAATTGATCCACGCCCAGCGCCACTATCACGCCCAGAAATAGATGCTGGTGAAACGACTATTAAATTGTCGTGGGCAGCGGCAGAAGATAAAAAGGTTGTTAGTTATAACCTCTATCGTAGTTTGAAGTACGAAGGTGGTTACCAAAAACTAAATGCGGAACCGCTGAAGCAATTGGAATATTCCGATAGCGCCGTTGCCGTTGATGTGAACTATTTTTACTATGTTACCGCAATTAACGACGGTGGGTTTGAATCAATTCCATCTTTGGCGGTACTCGGTTTTGCCAAAGATTCCACTCCGCCTGCGGTTGTTGCCAAGTTAGATGCTAGTGTCGCTGCAGCAAATATTAATCTGGCGTGGAGTCAAGTTACAGATGCTGATCTGCTTGGCTACCGTGTCTATCGCACCATGAAGCCTGAAAGTCTCGATTGGGTATTGCTTACCCAAGAGCCAACGGCTAGTTTGGCTTTTACTGATGAGCTAACCAAAAACCTTTCTCGTTATCCATATTTTTATCGGGTTACCGCAGTTGATACACATTACAACGAGTCGATGCCATCTATGGTGGTAAAAGTTCAATTGCCAGATGTTACCCCACCACAGACACCGACCATTAGTGAGTATGTGGTCGAAAATGAGCAGGCTGTCCTTAATTGGCAGCCAATAACTGTTTATGATATTGCAGGTTATAATGTTTATCGTAGCAATGGTTCTGCAGCTAAGAAACTGAACGCTGAATTAATTCCATTGCCAAACTTTGTCGACCAAGCAGCATTAGTTGGTAAAGAAGTGAGTTACACAATTACCGCAGTTGATAAAACCGGTAACGAGTCGCTACCTTCTAGCTCTCTTAAGATAACGGTTAATGATGCTACCCCACCATCTATTAGTTCATTTAAAGTCAGTAGCGATGGCGAATATGCTGTATTAAAGGTAACCTCTACAGCTAAAGATGTTGTTGGCTTTGATGTGCTGCGCAGCCAAAATAATCGTGATTATGTCAAAATCAACAAGTATCGGATAACTGGTGAAATGCACCGTGATTTTGTCCTTACTGGGAAACGTTACTTTTATAAAATTATCTTATGGGATGCAGCCGCTAATAAGACTGAAAGTGTAGCAAGGGAGATAAAAATTCCTAAACGCTAATTCTGCTGACTTCTCGGCTATATTGATATTATTAATCAACCACTATGGACATAGCGCCTGTAGTGGTTGATTTTTTTTGGTGATTATAAGGTTTACGGTTACTATCAAAATTATGAAGGTGAATTTTTCGATAGAAAAAATATGTAAATCTTTGGGCATATCGTTGTCGGCAGAGATGGTTACTCTGCTGCAATTGGCTTTCCCTATAGTTGGCACTACAATGCTGCAAATGGCCTATAACCTTACCGATATGATATGGGTTGGCCGCTTGGGCAGTGACGCAGTAGCTGCAGTTGGGTCTGCTGGTTTTTACCTCCATTTGGGTTGGGCGTTAAGTTCGGTTTTAGTGGTAGGTGCAAATATAAAAATTTCACAAAGCGTCGGGGCAAAAAAGCGCTACTCTTGGGGGAGATATGCAACTACAGCAGTTTGGGGTTCGGTAGCCCTTGCTTGCGTTTATGTTTTGTTTCTCTTCTATTCAGCGACCGGACTGATTGGCTTTTTTAGGCTGCAAGATGCCGGGATTGAGTCGATGGCACGATCATATTTATTGATTAGCGCCGGCGGAATTTTGTTTTCCTTTTTGAGCTTGACGTTTGCGGCAGTACTAAACGCACATGGGTTAACGGCAGTATCCTTTAAAACTATTTTTGTCGGCACTGTTATTAATATTGTCCTTGATCCCCTTTTAATATTCTGGGCGGGGTGGGGAGTACAAGGTGCGGCTATTGCAACCATAATTGCCCAATTAGTTGTTGTTGCTTATTTTACCAGTTACTTTATAAGGGTTAAACAGAACTTTTTTGCGGGATTATGGTTGTCTCTTCACGGGATGAAAAACATAATCTTGGTTGGTGCACCAGTTTCGATTCAGAGAATTATTTTCACTTTTATATCTATTATTCTAGCGAGGATTATCGCTGAATGGGGCCCTCAGGCAATTGCCGTACAAAAAATTGGGGTACAGATAGAAGCTATAACCTATATGTTTACTGCTGGGTTAATGCAAGCAATGCGCATTATGGTAGGGCAAAATTATGGTGCTAGAGATTTTGCTAGTATTAGTCGTGTCTATAAATCTGGTTTAAAGCTTTCAGTCGGTATCGGTGTGATTTCTAGCTTGCTGTTTTTAACAATTCCCGAGCTATTATTTTCTATTTTTTTACATGAGCCAGAAAGTGTTGCCATGGGGAAACAGTACCTAATGATTTTGGGCTTATCCCAAGTGTTTATGTGTATTGAAATGATCACCGCTGGTGCTTATCATGGTTTGGGGCGGACTAGGGTTTCGGCTAGCGTTAGCGTTATATTTACTTCGTTACGCATTCCGTTAGCATATATGTTGGGAATGTGGACATTTTTGGGGTTGAATGGTGTTTGGGTAAGTATTACCATAAGTAGTATTTTGAAGGGGCTCGTAATCTTCTATTTATTCTATAGAGTCCGGAAAAAACTAAAATTTGATTATGTTCCTAAGTGCGTTAGGTGTTGAGGCAACAGCCGTTCGCAAAAACAGCTTTAAATCCTTTTTAAGTTAAAGAAGATATATTTATATGTTGAATGTTTTTAAAAATAATAAAAATATCAGGGCGCAACTTCTTGCTGGAAAGTTTGGAATAGAGAAAGAGAATGTCCGGGTAGATACAGAAGGAAGCCTCTCCTTGCGGCCGCACCCCGATTGTTTTGGGGATAAAAATGACCACCCCTATATCACGACCGATTTTTCTGAAAGCCAGATTGAGATGATTACCCCTCCAATGGCATCAGTACATGAAGCCTTTGGTATGCTAGAGACAATTCATGCTGTTG
>JADGED010000107.1 GCA_016744555.1 Desulfuromonadaceae bacterium | reverse complement strand
TTTCCAATCCTTGATAAGCGTAAGACACAGCTTGGCGGTACTCTGTCAGGAGGTGAGCAGCAGATGCTAGCAATCTCTCGCGCACTTATGGCACGTCCACGGTTACTTTTATTAGACGAACCTTCTTTAGGTTTGGCCCCATTGATTATTAAGCAAATTTTTGAAATAATTAGAAAAATTAATGAGGAAAATAATACCACTATTTTCTTAGTTGAACAGAATGCCAACCAGGCACTTAAGCTAGCAGATCGTGGTTATGTTATGGAAAATGGACGTATCACTTTGGTTGATTCAGCCGATAGTTTATTGGTTAATGATGATGTTAGAAAAGCGTACTTAGGGATATAGTTTAGTTATTGATAAAAAATATATGAGAATCTCTGGTGGTTTATATGCGTAGCTTGTTTTCAACAGTAACTAAGAAAGTGGTCATCGGTTATTTGGTGGTTGTTTTATTTAGTTTGTTTGCCGTTGGTTATGCCCTTTCTTCTTTGCACCAGCAAACTCGTGATGCCGAATATTTAGTTAATGTAAAATTTCGCACCTTTGAACTTGCACGTGACCTACAGCAAAACCTTTTGGCTCAAGAAAATATTGAGAAGCAACTATTAATCCTTCGTGACCCTGCCCTAAGTGAACTACGGGTAAATCGTTGCAAAGAATTTTTGCGTTACTCCTTAGTTATTAATCAACCCCCTTTTTTAGAACAATTTACTAACCTAGTTAGTGCGGTGAACGAATATCGTCAAGCAAACAATAAATTAACAGAAGCTTTATCTATTGATAATTGGTCGTTAGCGCAACAATTATCAATGGAATCTACTGTACCATTGCGTGTGCAGTTGTTGAATTTTTTGGCAGAATTTAGGCAGCATCAGCAACAAACTATAAATATCGGTTTGGCTGACCTATCTGAGCATACTGATAGAGCATTTCAAATGACGGCATTGTTGAGTTTTCTTGGAGTTCTTTTGTCTGCTCCAGTGTCGTTAACGGTTATTGTTAGTATCCATCGATCTGTGAAAGAATTAAAAAAAGCTACCGAGAGTATTTCTGCTGGGCGTTTTGATCACCATCCTAAATTAACTGGTGATGACGAGTTTTCGCAATTAGCTAGTGATTTTGTCCATATGGGGCAAAAGTTAAGTGAATTGGAGCAATTAAACCTTGATGCCAACCCTCTTACTCAATTGCCAGGCAATTTGGCCATTGATCGTGAAGTAGAGCAACGAATTAGAGGGTGTATCCCTTTTTCCCACCTCTATATTGATTTGGACAACTTTAAGGTTTATAGCGATAGGTATGGTTATAATGCCGGCAGTGATGTTATAGCCAAAATCGGAGAATTATTAAAACAGGTGGTTGGGAAACATGGAAGTTCTACCGATTTGGTTGGTCATATAGGTGGAGACGACTATGTGATTATCTGTGATTTAGATGCCGGTGAATTAATGGCGCAAGAAATAATTGCTGGGTTTAATGACATTGTTCCATCATTTTATTCAGCGGAAGATCGTGACGGTGGTTCTTTTGTTGGCGTGGATCGCTACGGGGTGAAACGCACATTTCCATTGATGACTATTTCTATTGCTGTTATCCCTTCTGATCATTATGAGTACCCATCGCGTTTAGCGATAAGCCAAGATTGTGCTCGGGTCAAAGAGTACCTGAAAGTTCAAGATGGAAGCAACTATCGGGTAGAACGGCGAAAATGATGGCAAAGAAGTTATGTTTGGTACCGTTATTGTTTCTTGTCGGTTGTGCTTTTGTAAACCCTTTTGAACAGCGAGCATTGGTTTTAGAACAACAAGCTTTTGTATCAGCATTCGACACCTTTCAGCTTAGTCACCAGATTGAAGGATTGCAGCAGTTTGTCGGGGACTATCCCACCAGTGAATGGACACCAAGAGCTAGAACCGTTATCCTTTATTCTCAGGAACTTGATCAGCGTAAAAGTCAAATAGATGAATTACGTAGTTTTTTGTTGCAGCGGACAGAAACCCTAGAAGCGACAAAATTTAATAATGAACGACTTACATTGCAGTTGGAACAAATAAAAGGATTATTAATTAGGATGGAAAAGCGTTAATTCGTTAAGTGTTTACGTGTTCTGTGGTTTGCATAATTCATCAATTTCACAAAGGCAGTGATGTCGTGGCAATAACTCTTTTAATTTTGTTAGTTTTATTCGCGTTTCTTAACTTCTATTATTCCATCCAAATTCTTCGACGCATTTCTAATTCAGAAGTAAATGTTAGTTTTTTTGAAATTCGTTGGCAGGTGCATAAACATATGGGCAAATATAAACAATTATGCCGATCTGAAGATGGCCATTTAGGTGTGGCTTGGTATGGGTATTGGTGTAGTTTGTTTTTAATGTTTGTATCACTGGTCCTTATTTTTACCATGTTATAAGTCTAATCTCCCTCATTTTATGCTTGTTGTTTTTATAAGTATCTCCTGCTTGAAACTCAAATTATTAGTGCTAAGCTTTCATTAGAATCGAAGTTGACTTGTTAAAATGGCAGTATATGGTTGTCATTTTTTTGCTGTAGCAGTCTTTTTTGAGGTTGCACAGCTACTCTTGCTTAGAGGAGGATAGTCATGAAATTAGCAAAATGGGACCCCTTTAGAGAGATGGAAGAGATGTTGGATCCTTATTCAAAGTCTCAAGATTGGCCATATCGTGGAGGTAGGGATTTAAACACCAAGGGGGCAGATTGGGCACCTCGGGTTGATATATGTGAAACCGAGAAGGATTTTTGTATTAATGCTGAAGTTCCGGGAATTAAACGTGATGATGTAAATATTAGTGTTGAAGATCATGTTTTGACTATCACTGGGAAGAATGAGCATAAAAAGGAAGATAAGGGAGAAACCTATCATCGGATTGAACGTTTTTATGGTAGTTTTAGCCGTAGTTTTACTTTGCCCGATAATGTTGACGAAGAGAAAATAGTTGCTACCTTTAAAGATGGTTTGCTTAGTATGTCTATACCAAAGACCGAAATTGTTAAGCCAAAGAAGATTGAAATTAAAGCAAGCTAGCTATTCCAATAAGTCTTAGGTTACATATAATGAAATGAAGAAGTTGGCAGACATTAGTCTGCCTTTTCTTTTGCTTATCGTGAGTTGCTTGAGTGTAATGTGGGTTAAATTGGGAACAGATAATGTTGATGCTTGTATGAGGTTGGCATTGGTGATATTTTCTAATAACTTTTATTTTGTATTGTACTATTGAATTGTGTTGATGAAGTTTTATCTTAAAATAATCTTTACAGGAGGTGCAGATGTTTTGTTTTGTAGTTTTGCTAGTGTTAATTGGTGCGGGATTTTATTTTTATCAGAAACTGATAGCAATTGAAGCAGAAATACGTTCTGAGCGTAATGTTGAATGTCCAACATCTGTGAAGCCACAGCAACCAGAGACTTCCCCTGTTGTAGTGAACAATATTGAGACAGAACCTGAAGTTGATTCTTCTGTCGTTTTTGCCGCTGGCGAAAACTTAGCAAGCACTTCTAGCAGCTTTGAAGCTGCTATTGTTAACACGGTTACCGGCCAAGAAGGGATGAAGCAGACCGCGTTGTATCCATTGTTTCCCAATACTAGTAAAAAACAGATACAGCAAGTTGTTAAGGAGATGGCAGACAATGGGATATTGCGGCGGGAGAAGAAGGGTAGTAGTTATTTACTCTACGTTGCTTAGTAGTATTAACTGTATTTGATTGATCCAAAAAGTGGGGGCGGAATTTTCCGTCCCCACTTTTTATTTGGTTGTTTTAGCGGAGGTTGTAAAACACTTCTTTGCCATTGAATACGGCAGTATCATCTAGCTCGTCTTCAATCCGCAGTAGTTGGTTGTACTTACAGACCCGATCTGTCCGGCAGAGTGAACCGGTCTTAATTTGCCCAGCATTGGTTGCAACGGCTAAATCGGCGATAGTGGTATCTTCGGTCTCGCCGGAGCGATGTGAGATTACCGCTGTGTATCCTGCTCGCTTTGCCATCTCAATTGCTTCTAGGGTCTCGGTCAGAGTTCCGATCTGATTTACTTTGATCAGAATTGAGTTGGCGATCCCTTTATCGATTCCTTCTTTCAGAATCTTAGTGTTGGTAACAAACAGGTCATCGCCAACAATCTGAATTTTATCGCCTAACTTTTCGGTCATCAACTTCCAGCCATCCCAGTCATTTTCTGCCAGACCGTCTTCGATGGAAATGATTGGGTAACGATCAACCAAATCGGCATAAAAATCGATAGTTTCAGCTGCAGTTTTCAGCGGCTGATCTTCGTTAGCGAAGTTATATTTACCATCGGCGAATATTTCCGAGGCAGCAACATCTAGTGCAAGTACGATGTCTTCACCGGCTTTATATCCGGCAGCAGTAATCGCTTCCATGATTACCTGTAGTGCCTCTTCGTTGCTCTTTAGATCGGGAGCAAAACCACCCTCGTCACCCACAGCAGTGTTATAGCCTTTGCCCTTGAGGACAGTTTTCAAAGCGTGGAATATCTCAGCACCCATCCGTAATGCTTCTTTGAAACTAACAGCACCTGATGGCATGATCATGAATTCTTGGATGTCAACATTGTTGTCGGCATGCTCACCACCGTTGATAATGTTCATCATTGGTAGAGGTAGTTCTTTGGCGTTAGCTCCACCAATGTACTGGTAAAGGGGGAGGCCAGCATCTTCTGCGGCAGCTTTGGCACAAGCCATTGAGACACCAAGAAGGGCGTTGGCACCAAGTTTACTTTTGAAGTCGGTACCGTCGAGGGCGAGGAGCTTACGATCGACACCAATTTGATCGCTCGCTTCCCAACCGACTAATTCGGCGGCAATAACTTCGTTGACGTGCTCTACCGCTTTTAATACCCCTTTGCCTAAATAGCGAGTTTTGTCGCCATCTCTAAGCTCCAGAGCTTCACGCTCACCTGTTGATGCACCACTTGGGACTGCGGCACGGCCGATAATTCCGGTTTCTAGTGCTACTTCAACCTCAACGGTTGGGTTACCGCGTGAATCGAGAATCTCGCGGGCGTAGATATCAATGATTTCACTCATCTGTATCCCCTTGCTATGTGTTGGTAGTGAAAAGTTATTGCCCCACCATGGTCTTAAGTAGACGTTATGGGAATGAAAAATATTTATAGCACATGATTGATTAAAATAAAGGGCTTTTGTCGGTATTTTATGTTCTTTTGTTCTCTGCATTGTAGAGCTAAAAGAGTTATCGCTTTTCTTGTTGCTAAGGTTATGAACCCTTGTTCATTGTTCTCAGTTTGTGATAAATAGGTTTTGGTATTTTTAAGCTTTAAACTAAAAGGAGACTACATAGGTGTCAAAATTTAATGATTTTAAGGTAAGTGACCTTGCAGCAGCAGAATGGGGACGCAAAGAAATATTGTTGGCTCAGGAAGAGATGCCGGGATTGATGGCTTTGCGCAAAGAATATGCTGGGAAAAATCCACTGCAAGGTGCTCGGATTACCGGTTCGTTACATATGACTATACAGACTGCAGTGTTGATTGAAACTTTAGTTGAGTTAGGTGCACGTGTGCGTTGGTGCTCTTGTAATATCTTCTCCACTCAAGATCACGCTGCTGCCGCAATTGCCGTAGGTCCTAACGGTAGCGCTGCTGATCCGCAGGGGATTCCTGTTTATGCTTGGAAAGGGGAAACCCTAGAAGAGTATTGGTGGTGTACCGAACAGGCGTTGGTGTGGCCTGACGGAGAGTTTGCTAATATGATTCTTGACGATGGTGGCGACGCTACTATGTATGTCTTGAAGGGCAATGAGTGGGAAAAAGGTGGCGCTCCAGAGCTTTCAGCGGACGATCCAGAGGACTGGGTTGAGTTAGTTAATAATTTGAAGAAATCAATTGCCGCAAAACCAGGACATTGGGGGAAGGCTGCAACTGAAATCAAAGGAGTTACCGAGGAAACTACTACCGGCGTTCATCGTTTGTACCAAATGGCTGAAGATGGCAGCCTTTTGTTTCCAGCAATGAATGTTAACGATTCTGTAACCAAGTCTAAGTTTGATAATGTTTACGGTTGTCGCCACTCTTTAGTTGATGGAATTATGCGGGCCACTGATGTAATGATTTCCGGTAAAGTAGCTGTTGTTTGTGGTTACGGTGATGTCGGTAAAGGTTGCTGTCAGTCTCTGCGTGGCCAAGGGGCACGGGTTATTGTGACTGAAGTTGACCCGATTTGTGCGCTGCAAGCTTTGATGGAAGGCTACGAAGTTAAGCGGGTTGAAGATGTCCTCGATTATGCCGATATTTATGTTACTACGACTGGTAATAAAAATATTATCACCCTTGATCATATGCGACAAATGAAGGACAACGCTATTGTTGGTAATATCGGTCATTTTGATAACGAAATTGAAATGATCGCAGTAGAGCGTGACGAGTCGGTAGTAAGAGAAAATATTAAACCGCAGGTTGATCGTTGGTTATTTGCAGATGGACATGGCGTTATCGTTTTGGCTGAGGGTCGGTTGCTCAATCTCGGGTGTGCTACCGGTCACCCTAGTTTTGTTATGTCGGCTTCCTTTACCAATCAAGTAATGGCTCAAATTGAGTTGTACAATAAGTCGGAAAACTATGAGAACCAAGTTTATGTGTTACCTAAGTTGTTGGATGAGAAGGTTGCTCGCTTGCATTTACAAAAACTTGGAGCAAAGTTGACGGTATTAACCGAAGAACAATCGAAATATTTAGATATTCCAATTACTGGGCCGTATAAGCCAGATACCTACCGTTATTAATTGGTACTGAAAATTAATTTGAAATAGACAGAGCCCCGACTTCGGTTGGGGCTTTGTTGTTTTGGCTATTTGTTTACGTTTAATAATAACCAGATTCCGGTGAGGAGGAAGATGAAGTTAGTTGTCCATGCTGCAATGAAAGGTGGTACTGCATTGGCATAGCCAAAAGCGGTCACCAGTGACTGAAGAATAAAGTATAATACTCCGATGCCTAGGCTAAGCCCTATCCCCAAAGCAATATTGCTATTACGTCCACGTTGTAACGCAAAGGGGACACCAAGAAAGCCCATAACCAAGCATGTAAACGGAGTCGAAATGCGGTTGTGCATATCAACTCTTTGCCGAGTAGAATCGTAACCCTCACGTTCAAGCTTATTTGCCATTGCTGCTAATTGTTGAAAGTTTAATTCATTGTTGAAATTACTGTGTTCGGAGAAGCTTTCGAGGTCACGGTCGATTTGCAATATTTTATTTGTGAACTCATTTGTTTGTAGTAAATCGCCAGTTTTACAGTCAAATTTCCGTTCGGTCAAATTTGGGGCCAACCATCCTGTGCCATCGTAGCTAGCAAGGTCGGCATCTAGTCGTTTTTCTATCCTTTGGGTATCATCAAAAAATAAAACGGTTACCCCTTGCAGTTGAGCTGTTTGCGGTTTTGCTAGGGCAATATTAATAATTTTATTCTTGCTACGATACCAAATTTCACTGTGAGTTAATTGTACCTGCTGTTTTCCTTTGAGTTTGACTTTTAGCAGCGAGTTCAATTGTTTGTTGTTCCATGGAAGGGCAAATTCATTTAGTAACAGTAGGCAAAATGAAAGAACTATAGTGAATGCCATAAGTGGCTTGACGATCCGCCACAAACTTATCCCACAGGCCCTCATGGCAGTAATTTCATTAGTGCGACTGAGCCCGCCAAGGGTGAGCACCATTGTTGTTAAAATTGCTAATGGCAGTATTTGGCTTATGATGAAGGGGATGCTGTTGCCAAAAAAAACAAAGTAGTCAGTAGCTGTAGCGTGATGCTCAATAAAGTCATCAACTTTTTCAAAAAAGTCTATCAGTAGGTATATCCCGACAAATGCTGCTACGCTCAACGATAGAATGTTGATAAAGTATTTTAATAAAAAAAGATCAAGTTTTTTCATGATTGATTCTTATCACTGTTGCGCTTGGGTAATAAGCGTAGCAACCATTGCTGTGGTAAGTTTATTATGTTTAGTGGTTTTTCTATTGCTGTACGGTGGAGAAACCATAGTCCCCCAAGGAAGAAGATTAGGTTTGGTATCCACATGGCAATTGCAGCTGGAATAATTCCTTCGACGGCAATAGTTACTGAAAAGTTTAGGATCAAGTAGTAAACTATAAACACAATTAAGCCCATGGTAAATCCCGCACCTTTGCCAGAGCGTTGTGATTGTAGCCCTAATGGAACACCAACTAAAACTAAAACAAAAGGGGCAAAGGCAATAGCTACGCGTTGGTGCTTTTCCGCTAGCATCTCGTATTTATTTGGGCCAGCTTTGGTTTTTGTGATTTTGTCGCTTAGTTCTCGCCATGATAATTCTCGGCGAGAATGGTTGCTTCTCTTATTGTTAAGTTGGGATCCCATATCAAGATTGATGTCGTAATT
>JADGED010000106.1:8178-8514 GCA_016744555.1 Desulfuromonadaceae bacterium | reverse complement strand
GGACAACAAACATAAATTTCTCCTTAAAATTAGAATCCAATATCCATCCAACAAACGCTTATAAACTATAATGTTTCATTTTTTTTACAGGTTTTTACGACTAATGCCAAGGACTACTGCAGCCTCGGTCTTATTGCTAGCGGTTTTCCTTAAAGCGTTCATAATACACTTTTTCTTTTCAACGTCACCGGTTCTTACCCTTAGAGGTGGTACCTTTATGGGAATAACCTGTAATTTAAAGCCCATTGTGTTATCACGTTAGCATATGTTTCTTTCGCTTACTGCCTGCCCTGCGATGATAAGACTCCTAGGTGTAATCTGTATTCCTAGACGGGG
>JADGED010000106.1:0-8168 GCA_016744555.1 Desulfuromonadaceae bacterium | reverse complement strand
TAACAGCATTGAGGACTTAAAGAAAAAGGGCTTAAGTGGCTTTATCAAAAAGCCATTCAGTGACATTGAAATTGGGCAACTAGTTGCCCAAACAATTAACCCTTAAGGGGGAAAGAGAAACATCAAGAAAGCACATGTGCAAACTTATCTGCCACAGCTGCATACAAACCAATCGAAATTAGCGCTTCCTTTAACAAATGAGGCTGAGCAAGAAAATCGCGCATAAACACTACCTCTGAGGCCTTTAAATAACCAACAAACGGATTATTTGCCCCCTCGAACAACTTATTAACAATCGCTGCAGCAGTCATATTTAGGGGCAACTGCTTAACGCGGGCGGCCCGATCTAACAATTTATCGATATAAACTAACAAGCAACCATCAACGCTATCAATCTGCCCACGATGCCCGGGGAGAATATGCTTACCTCGTAACGTTGCCAACTTAATTAAACTGTTGCAGTAAGCATTATAGTTACGAAACCGTTCCCCGGTTTGCAAATCTATATCGAGCAGTGGTGTCTGAAAAATTCCCTGCAATAGAACATCTCCCGTCACAGCCCAATCTTCACTAAGTAAAACCATATCACTTTGCGAATGGCCAGGACATGACAGCGCAGTTAATCCCAAGTGCTCCGGCAAATCTTCTTCAATAATTTTAAATTTTTCTGGCAACGGTGGAAATACTGCGTCGCCAGCCATACTCTCTTGAAACGGTGCCAAAAAATCTGAAGTAAAACCAAGCTGACCCATCAATCCGTACATTAGCTCCAGCGATTTTTCGTGATTAACGATGCGCAAATGATCTCGAAATGGCAAGTAAATAACTGCATCGGTCTCTTGCTCTAACCAACGCGCCAATCCATAGTGGTCAATGTGACAATGGGTGATAATCACATGCTGTAACCTATCTAAATTGACGTTGTTTTGTAGATATTTTTGTGCATTCAGATCAGGTGGACCAGTATCAAACAATACCAGTTCACCAGCGATTTCTTGGCTATAGCAGTGCACTGGCCCAACAGAATAGTTTGTATTTAAAGTGTGTTGTATAGGGATCATAATTTTCTCACAAGCATTGTCTAAATAATTTTTTGACTAAATTTATCTCACTGAGTGCAAAATTTTTCATGCTAAATAGGGCCTAAGAGCCAGCGGTGTTCACTAAGTACAATTGTTCAATTTTACTTTTATACGAGTCATATATGATTTTTCGCTTCAATTTTTGTGTTGGAGTTAATTCTCCCCCGGCGGCAGTAAGTTCACGTGGTAATAAAGAAAAGTTTTTTATGGTTTCATAGGGGGGATGATTTTTATTATAAAGCTCTATTCGTTGGCGATACAAGTTTTGTACTTTTGGATTTTCTACCAACTCCTCAATACTAAGGTAGTCGATTTTTTGCTCTCGTCCAAATTCAATTAAACGTTCAAGGTTTGGAGTTAGCAAGGCAACCAAATAAGGCTTTTGGTCACCATGAAGATATGCCTGAGAAATATACTTATCTAGCTTTAGCTCATTCTCTAGCCCTTGGGGCGCAATATTTTTACCATTAGAAGTTACAATTATCTCTTTTTTACGATCGATTATATAAACATAACCTTCAGCATCAATTTTAGCGATATCCCCAGTTTTAAACCAACCATCTACAAAAGCCTCTGCCGTTGCCTCTGCATCGTTATAATAGCCACTAGTAATTTGCTCCCCCTTCAATAGCAACTCACCATCGTCCATAAGTTTTAGCTCGGTTCCAGGGATCGCTTTTCCAACCGAACCAAATCGTGCTGCTCCTGGGACATTAAGGGCAACTACTGGGCTGGTTTCAGTGAGGCCATAACCTTCATAAACAGGCAACCCAATTATCCACATAAATTCATTTATGGTTTTATCAAGTGGCGCACCGCCAGATATAAAAAATTTCAGTCGCCCACCAAAGCGATTGCGAATTTTCCTAAATACAACCATATCGTAAAACAGATACTTTAGTGTCAGCCAATCTAAGACACTCTCCTTGTTATGATATAGGTGTTGTCGCCCCACTGCTATGGCAGCATGAAATAAGCTTCGTTTTATAGGGCCTTGAACATGAATAGTTTCGTAAATACGTGAATATATTTTTTCAAACATCCGTGGAACACTTATCATTGCCGTCGGTTTTACCTCAAGGACATTTTTAACAACATTTAGCGCATCCTCTGCAAACGCAATTTTTCCGCCACTCAATAAAATTAGATAATAGCCAGCCATCCGTTCCAGGACATGACTCAGTGGCAAAAAACTTAAGATCGTGCCACTAACAACTAACCCCTCTGCATATTGAGATGAACACCAAGTATTCATCAACAAATTTTTCTGCGTCAACATCACCCCTTTTGGATCACCAGTAGTTCCAGAGGTGTAAATTATAGTAAGGAGGTCGGCAGGGGTAATTGCAGCAATTTGCGTTTCGATCAACTGCCGCTCATCGGAGGAGATAGGGTGAGATATCTCCGATACTTGATAGAGGGTGTAAACTGGAAGCTGTGGTTCCCCAAGGAAACGTTCAAAGGAAATGACCAATTCAATATTGGGAATTTCATTACGAACGGCTAACAGTTTTTCATACTGGGTACGATCAGATACAAAAATTATTTTAGCGCCGCTGTGATTAATTATATAAGCAGCTTGGACTCCGGTGCTAGTTGCATAGATGGGGACGCTGGCGCCGAGTCCACACTGTATCCCCATATCAGCTAGGACCCAACCGGCACGATTTTCCGAAAAAATTGCGACTTTATCTCCGGCTCGCATCCCCATTTTATGTAATCCGCGAGCAACCATCAATACCCTGGTATAAAACTGCTGATAATTCAGGGTCAGATACGCATCACCCTTTTTGTAGCAAATTGCAGGTTTATCACCATAGTTTTTGGCGTGATTTTGCAGTAACTGCGGGATGGACTTATAAGGAGGTAATTTCAACTCACTATGATTCATCAAATAACGTCTCTATTAGAGTTAATACCAGTAAACACCTAGAAATATGTAATTAGGTGCAACCTTAGCATAAATATAAAAATCCTACCGAGCGACTTATAAATAACTCTTTTTTAGCTTTAATTATTGCGCCAACCCTACATTAACTTTTTCTGGTGAACTTATTTTAAGTTTATATTGACTTAGATCAAACCAAGCAATAATATTCACACGGTAAACTAGTGTGGATATTATTGCTTACGGAGGTGCAGATGTTAGATAAAAGGGGAATAGCAGTAAAACTATGGTTTGGGTTCGGGATCATTCTATTTGTATTGCTGTTAACCAGTGGGATTACAATATATTATGCAACTCAAGTTGAGAAACACACGACCAAAGTAAAGAACGTTCACTATCTCGAAACAACAAAAACTTTAGAGATCTTGGAATCTACCAAAGCGGTACACGAAAGTATTATCTCTGCCGCTGAATCTGAAAACAGTGATTTTTTGGATAAAGCTGCAGTGTTTAAAGAAACAGTTGCTCGTCAAGTCAGAGAGCTACGTGCAATAACAGAAAAATCAAGTGAAACAAATGTGGCTGTCACAGCCTTTGTGAATTCTTGCCATGAATACTATCAGCTTGGCGTCGGGATGGCAGAGTTTGCAATTGATCAAGATTTTTCAAACTTTGTTTTTGCCCAAAAAGAATACAAAGAGGCATTAGAAATACTTGAAAACAAACGATCTGCACTTAGAATTCTTATAAATAGCCACTTCAATAGCACTCTTGGGGAAATAAATTTTAACCTTAAAAAAATGATCCGCATAAGTGGGGGAGTAACTTTAATCGGGCTTGTACTGTGCTTTATTATTGCAACAATAATTGCCCGTAATATTTCTAACCCACTTAAGCAAACCGTTGCAATGATCCATAAAATGGCTGAAGGGCACTTGGAAACAAGATTAGAAATTCAACGTAGCGATGAAATTGGCGAAATGGCAACAACGATGAATAATTTTGCCGACAGTTTGCAACATGAAGTAGTTGCTAATTTACAACTTCTCGCCGCTAGTGACCTACGGGTTGTGTGTGAAGTCAAAAATGATGGTGATCTTATTCGCGGCAGCTTGATCAAGCTTGGAGAAGATCTGAACTTAACTATGGGACAAATCCGGCAAATAACAGAACAAATTGCTGCTGGTGCCAGCAAGGTTTCAAGTTCTGGAATAACTTTGTCAAACGCATCTACACAGCAAGCGAGCTCGGTAGAAGAGATATCCGCCTCGATGCAAGAGCTCGATTCTCAAACCAAAGAAAATGCTGCCCATGCAGAATCTGCCAAAGGGATAACGTCAAAGGCTCGTTCTGCAGCAGAAGCCGGCAGCAGCCACATGCGAGAACTAGTTGATGCAATGGCCGACATCCACCAATCTTCTAACGCCATCGCTAAAATAATTAAAGCAATTGATGAAATTGCGTTTCAAACTAACCTCCTCGCCCTTAATGCCGCAGTTGAGGCCGCCCGTGCAGGTCAACACGGCAAAGGGTTTGCAGTTGTTGCTGAAGAAGTTCGAAATCTTGCCGCCCGCAGTGCTAAAGCCGCTAGCGAAACAGCAGATCTAATTCAAGGGTCGGTAGATCGTGTTGCCCGAGGTAATGATATTGCGGATAGAACCGATCAAGCACTCTCCAGCATTGTTGAATCAATTACCGAAGTATCAGACTTGGTTGATGATATTGCCACCTCAAGCAAAGAACAAGCACAGGGGATATCGCAGATTAATTCTGGGATCGAGCAAATAGATAGATCAACACAACAAAACACAGCAAGTGCTGAGGCAAGTGCGGAAGCTTCTGAGGAGCTATCAGGTCAAGCCGAACAATTACGCCAAATGATCTCACAATTTAAATTGAGAGATCAAAATTATCCGCTAGAATATGAAACGAACAATGAGCCTGTAAATAACGATCATACGGCATTAGGCTGGGGGGATTGATTTTTGCTAGCACAAAATACTTGCTATCAAACTCTCTAACAGAGGTTAACCCTCTAATTTGAAAGGAATAAAAATGAAGCTAAGTTTTACCAACGTGTTTATCAGCTTATGTCTCTTAACAATTTCCAGTGTAGCTTTTGCTGGATTCTCTGAGATCTCTACTGATGACCTAAAGGCCAAGATGGATGGTGGAAATATTATTGTCGTCAATCCGTTAAGCATTGTTGAATTTAACAACCTCCACATCACCGATTCCGTCAACATTACTATTCAAGACTTAAAAGCCAAATTGCCGGCAGACAAAAACAAACCGCTGGCATTTTACTGTCTGGGCCGCAAATGAACGGCCACAGTTAAAGCAGCCAGTGTGGCTGCTGAATTAGGTTATTCAGAGGTTTATGCTTATCGTGATGGTTTGCCCGGTTGGATTAAAAAAGGGAACCCAACAACAACAATTGAGGCGTTACCCAAAGTTAAAATCAAAAAGATTAAACCTGCTAAACTCAAAGCAATGATCGATGCTGGCGGTAATTTTGTTATCGTTGACATTCGCCCCAAATATGAGCTCGACAAAGTATCTCTTGATACTGAAAAGGTTGATGCAAACTTATCTCAGTTAAATAATGTTGTAGAATCTCTTCCTCGCAACAAACAAATTGTTATCGTTGATGTAAATGGTAAAAGAGGTGGGGTTGCTTACAAATACTTTGCCATGAAGGGTATTTCTGACCTGCTCCTCCTTGATGGAGGCATGCAAAAATGGCTAAAAGCGGGCCTACCTGTAAAATAAAGAAGGATCCGCTTATACTAAAAAAGGGGCCATGTAATCTTTTACATGGCCCTTTTTTACATTTTAACAGTTGCAATAAAGTTACAAATCTCAATCATCGCGTTTAACCTTCGGGACTAAAAAGCACGCCAATGCCGGCAGCAATAAAATTGCACCTAACATGTTTACTAAAAACATAAAGGTTAGCAAAATACCCATATCTGCTTGGAACTTAAGGGGTGAAAAAATCCAAGTAGCAACCCCAATGGCAAGGGTTACGCCGGTGAAAACTACCCCGTTGCCAGTTATTGCGAGAGTGTGTAAATAAGCCTCAGACAGCGTTTGACCACGACGTAAATAGGTACGTAACCTACTAAAAATATAAATACCGTAATCGACACCGACCCCAACCCCAAGAGCTACTACTGGTAGAGTCGAAACCTTAAGACCAATCTGCAACATGCTCATCAGTGCGTAGGCCAATATTGATACCAAAGCCAAAGGTAATACAATACAAAGCACTGCCCTTAGCGTCCGGAACTCATAGTAGCAGAGGAAAATAATAGCACCGAAAACATAGAATAGAATTGGGAATTGAGCCGCTGCGACCTCTTCATTGGTAGCTGCCATTACCCCAACATTTCCTGTAGCCAAACGAAAAGTGACGTCATCGGCTTTATGCTGTTGCCGATAATCTTTTACCGCAGCAACAATCGTAGCAATAGTTTCTGCCTTATGGTCCTTAGTAAAGATCATCACCGGCATGACACTACAGTCAGAATTAAGCAATCCACTACTAGTTGGAACATAGCCAACAGCCTGTACCATGGTAGATTGATTTCGCGGTAACACTCGCCACTTGAGGCTACCTTCGTTCCATCCGGCATTGATAACTTTAGCAATACTAGACAGACCAATTACCGATTGTACCCCTTCGACATTGTTCATGTGCCAGGCGAACTGATCAATTTCATTCATGATGCCGTAATCGATACAACCGTCTGGCTTGGTTTCGACAATTACGGTAATCAAATCAACACCAATGGAGAAATGTTCGGTGATCATTTTACTATCGAGATTATAGCGAGAATCGGTACGCAACTCAGGTACTCCCTGATGCATATCGCCAATCCTGATATCGCTACCTTTCCACAAACCAAAACCCAACAAAACAACAGCAACAACTAAAATTATCCGTGCCGTTTTCGGTTCTGCTGCACGCTCAAAAAACTCCCATACAGGCCGTAAAATTTGAGTTTGTTGATCTACACGTTGCTTATAGCCGCCACCAGTATTTACGTAGGAAAGGAGAATCGGTAACAAGACTAAATTACTCAAAACAATAACTGCTACCCCAAGCCCGGCAGTAACAGCCATCTCCTGAATTATTTGAATATCGATTAAACTTATAGTTACAAACCCGATGGTATCGCTAGCTAAGGCAATAAAACCTGGAATGAGTAGTTGCCTAAAACTTGCCTTTGCCGCTTCTAAGTGTGTTGCACCAGCACGAATTTCAGCCGTATTGGCGGTAATCATTTGCACCGCATGGCTAACACCAATAGCAAAAATCAGGAATGGGACCAATAGTCCCATGGGATCAATGCCATATCCAAGCACTGGCAATAGTCCAAGTTGCCAAATAACTGCCAGTAACGAACAACTAATAGGGACAACGGTAAGAACAAAGGATCTAGTATAGAAAAACACCAACAGAGAAGTGACAAAAAAAGCAAAGCCGAAAAACAGAATAACCCGCTTTGCCCCGGCAGCAATATCACCGATAACTTTTGCAAAGCCGATAATATGGATACTTACTTCATCGCTTTGATATTTGTCTCTAATTCTTTCCTCGAGGAGTTGCGCAACTTTAATATAATCGAGTTTTTCCCCGGTTTTAGGGTCGATTTCCAACAATTGGGCACTTATTGCCGCACCAGTGAAATCATTAGCAACTAAACGCCCAAGAATGCCCGCTTTAAGTATATTTTTACGAACCTTTTCCAACCCCTCAGCCGTTGGAGCAAAATCGGCAGGGACAACATTGCCACCGGCAATCCCGTCCTCAACAACTTCGGTAAAACGTACATTTGGGGTAAATAGTGAACTTACCTGGGCGCGATCGACTCCGGGGAGAAAAAAGACATCATCGGTCGCCTGCTGTAGTGTCTCAAAAAATTCGGGAGTAAAGATATCTCCATCTTTTGCCATCAGAGCGATCAAAATACGGTTAGCGCCACCAAACTCTTTACGATGCTCAACGTAGGTCTGCATGTATTCGTGTTGCAATGGTAATGATTTACTAAATCCAGCATCAATACGGAGATTAGTAATTGAATACCCCATGAAAATGGTAATCAGAATAAATAAACCCAGAAAAACTCGTCGATTGTTAAAAATAAGTTTTTCCAGAATATCTTTAAAAGCACTAATTGCCATTGGTATCT
>JADGED010000105.1 GCA_016744555.1 Desulfuromonadaceae bacterium | reverse complement strand
GCTCAAAGATAAACTCAGTAATATCTGCGGGGATTCGGTTTAGTGCTTCACTGTGCAGATCGCAGATAACGTTGTCGTTACATTCAGTACAATTCTTCCAGTCAAAACTGTACCATCCATGAGCTCTATCGGTGAGTGAACCATAAGCACCTAGCTCAGCATTTTGCAAAACCAGCGTTTTGGGTGATTTTACTGAATGCTTTGCTGCTTGCCTGAGTATTTCTACTGCCTCACTGCCAGTACAAAGAAAGACACAGCGCCCCCCGTCTAAACCAGTCACAGACAAAATTGATTTAGCTGCTCTGTCGACTATCTCACTGGAGTAGCAAAATCCAGCATGCATGCTGTGATCAAGCTGCCGTTTAATTACATTGTTTATTCTGATGTTTTTGTGACCCAAAGATGCACACCATATCCCTGACTCCAAATCCATGTATCGTTTGCCATGGGAATCATAGATATAGACTCCATCGCTATCTGAAATATTTGGGATCTTTAGTTTATGGCCAGTGCAATCAAGAACATTATCCATATTAATTCTTTTTATTCGGTGATTCGAGATAACAGCAAGGACCTATCATCATAAAATATTACGTTGGTCACTTACAACGGTAGGAAAACCAGCTTTTGGCAAATACAACTACCAAAACTGCCAAAAACCAGTCTGCAAGACATAGATACCGAGTACCAGATTAGTTACGGCATGGGCAAGGATGCACTGATAAATGCTCTTGGTCCAATACAGTAATAGACTGTACGCAGCACCAGCCATTATTCCGGCTAAAAACAGGTTGTGCTCTAAACCAAATAAGCCGGCACAAAGGACAAAAGAAGTAAGGGTATAGGTGCCAACCTTGATGGTAGTAAAATCGGCGGTAATAATATAACGCAACATGAACGAGCGCCAGAACAGCTCTTCCATGATTGGAACTACCAAAGCAGCACCAAAAATTCGAGAAAAAATCATCAAGTTACGGGTAGTGTCATTGTCGATTAAAAATGGATCAAAACCTTTACTCTCCCCGAAGGTAGCAATGCCCCAGTCCATATTGATCCAAAGGATAAAAACCACTAGACCAACCATAACGCTTACGGCTGTATGGGTTAAATTCTTAAAATCTGCGTAATTAAGCTCGTTGTACTTACCCCAGAGAAAAATCAATAATCCACCAACCAACAGGGTTTTAATTGGATAAAGATAGAGCATCTGTTCTGCGCTAATATCGATCCAGCCTTTACTTACACACCATTCTAACAACTGCTGCAAACCGATAAATCCCATAAACACTGCAAACGGGATAATTCTAACCCAAGCTGATTTGCTCATTTATACCCTCCATAAAAAATAATCAAATTTCCAATTTCCATTTTTCGACAGCCGACTGCACTTCATTCATGAATATAACAAAATCTGTCTCTAACTCATGGCGGTGCAAATCTAATTGAGAAAACCCCTCTGCAATAGGTAACTTATGATTAATCCGCTCTTCCAAACGAATTAAGACCCGCTGCACTACCTTGGGATCGCGATAGGAGGTAAGCCAATCATACTCAACCATGCGTGGCAACTGTTGTTGCAATGTAGGGCTAAGATGGTGGTAACAAGATTGCAGTCCTTGATAAACTTTTTGGGCAAAATCGGCTAGAGATTGTGAAGAATAGTCGTCCCAACGTTGAGCGAGAAAATGGTCATAAAAAACATCAATCAAAACGCTACGTGCATGTCGAAAACGTGGATCGAGACGCCGCCTGCTGGTTTGAAATACTTCGCTACTCTGAGTTAAACTATCAATCCGACGGTGAATCTTTAAATGTCTAGCTAGTTCCGTTGGTATAGATGCAGACACTTTCCCTTTAACAAAATCCCCCATTAAAGAACCCGCCCAAGCTAGAGGGTTGGGGTCAGATAAATAGAGGTGAGCGAGGTAGTTCATATAAAATACGATCTAGCTAAGTCGCTCCAAATGTTTTTTTATTTCATCCAACACCTCTGCAGCTTCATTTTCAACAGAAACTTGATATTGAAAAAATGCAATTACTGCGTGGCGTTGTCCCAAACGGATAAAACGTTTAACTAACGCATCTATTTCGCTTACCAAGTCATTACTACTAACTACTAATCGATTAAATAACTTGGCAGCGGTTTCCCAATCTTTACGCTCACAGTTAAGACAAATAAGTCCGGCAGTCGCAAACAGATCTTCTCCAAATTCGAGCGACTTGATGTAGCTTGTTTCGGCCTCTGGTAGCCGCTTTAAATGGCAATAGGCATCCCCCATCCGAGTATGAAGAGCCTGAGTCCCATTGGAGATAAGGAGTATTTTTTGCCACACTTCTAGAGCTTCTGCATACTGACGTTGCCACCGATAACAATTACCCAAACCAAACAAAGCATAAGTATTTTGTGGATCGACAACTAAAGCACGCTTAAAGTAGTTTTCTGCTCGGGGAAAATCAGAAATGCGCCAACACAATTTACCAACTATAGTTAAAATATGGATTTCATTTTTATCTAATTGGAGGATTTTGTCATAAGTTTCAATTGCTTCTTCATCTTTACCCAACCGATGTTGCAAGTCTCCCAAGCCAGCAATGGCAAAACGATCCGTTGGAGCAATACGTAAAATTTCCTTATAAGCTGCTTCAGCCCGATCAAATAAATGTAACGTTTTGCAACTGTCAGCAACCCTAGTCATGACAAATTTATCTTGTGGTCGTAAAACTAGATACCGGTCCCACAATTGCACAGCTTCTTGATTGCGTGACATTTTTTTGCATACATCACCTAACCCTCGTAGTGCAAATAGGTTGTTTTTATCTAACTCCAATAATTTACTGTAGCAACTCTCTGCCGTCACAAAATCTCCAATTTCACGACAAGCATCCCCCATTCCCGATAGTAAATATGGGTTTTCTGGCTCAAGCTCTAAACCAGAACTAAACAAATCTCGTGCTTCAGTATAATGACGCGAGCGTAACTTCTGCCGTCCCCGCTTAGAAATATCAATTACAGAGGGTTTCTTTGCTTCGCTTTGGCTACTATTATCGTTTTCTGTGTGGTTCACTATTACTCCTGAAATAACTTTGCGACGTCATATATTTAGCGTGCAACTCTATTATTTATTTACATCCTGCTGACCGTAACTACCAAATTTTTCTATAACCCGCTCCATCTCCGCCGTATTTACCATTACTGGCTGCCCGACAGATTTTGCCTGATAATAGATTCTTGCTACCAACTCAATCTCTTCTGCAACATTGAAACAACTATTGATGTCACTACCTACTGTCACTAATCCATGGTTTGCCAACAATACCGCGTTATATTTACCGATACTGGAGATAATATTATCTGCCAATTGCTTAGTTCCGAAGGTAGCATAAGGTGCCAGCGGAACTTTATCACCTGAAAAAGCCACCAAATAGTGCACCGCTGGTATTTCCCAGTTAAGGCATGCCATTGTCGTAGCATAAACAGAATGGGTATGAACAACCGCAGAGATCTCTTTTCGAGCGGCATAGAGAGCTAAATGAAAATCCAACTCACTTGAAGGCTTAAGACTGCCATCAACGACGTTACCGCTACGATCAACGATCACTACATCAGCATCAGTGACATCATGATAATCAACGCCACTAGGGCTGACCGCAATCAAATCATCAGTAGCAGAAAGAATACTTAAATTGCCACCACTGCCAGTGGTTAAGCCAGACCTAATCATCTTCAAACCATATTCAACGATCTGCTGCCGTTGCTCTATCATCAACATATTGAGCTCCGCAAAAAATAAGATAATAGATAGGGGTAAAGATTCATCGATTTAATCCCTTACTCACAACACTGGCTTCTGGCACAGTTAATTTAGCAATTTTCGTGTTACTTCTAGTTTCTTCCAATTTGGCGAGAAACGGTGCCGCTATACGCTGATATTCAGTTAGATGTTCCTTACTAACCGACTTTGCCGCTGGAATTTTAAGTTTTGTTGGATTTACCGGAGCACCATTAAGCCGCATCCGGAAACATAAATGAGGTCCAGTTGCCATTCCGGTACCACCTAAGTAACCAATTACCTGCCCTTGATTAACCCTTGAGCCCTTTTTTAACCCACGCGCGAAACCCTTCATATGCAAATACAAGCTAGCGTAACCGTTGCTATGCCGCACTTCAATAAAGTTACCGTTACCTTTAGTAAAGCCAATGCGGTAAATTCTGCCATCACCTACAGTTTTAATTGGTGTTCCTACGGGCGCAACGTAATCGATAGCTGGGTGAGCTTTCCACGATTTTAAAATCGGATGGAATCTGTTCATGGTAAAACCAGAAGAAATTCGCTTAAAGGCAAGTGGTGCTTTAAGAAAAGCTTTACGAACATTTTCCCCTTTTTCATTATAAAAAGAGACCACCTGATCGCCATCTTTGAAGCGAATAGCTTTAAAAACCTTCTTTTGATTAACAAATTCAGCTGCTAATATTTTTCCATACCCAGCAAACTGCCCTTCTCGAAACCGTTTTTCGACTATTGCCAAAAATGAATCACCTTTTCTTATATCGAGGATAAAGTTAACATCCCATGCAAAAATATCTGCTAACGCATAAGCAAGATTTGGTTGCTCACCTATTTCGTTCACGGCATCAAATAAGCTAGTAGTGATAGTTCCTTGCACCGTTGCAGCTTGTACATCATAAACAATTGGTTGCCGCTCCATGTATATCTGCTCAACATCGCGACTTATCACCAATTGCTCATCAGCATCAATTTCATAAATAAAAGAATTAAATTCGCCGTCATAAGAAATTATTCGATATGGATGACCTGCACAGATTTTGGTAAACGGAAAAATACTTTTACTACGTAGGTTTAGGTTATGAATTTCCTGATTAGTAAAATGGTCGTTTAGCAATGCAGTGATTGATGAACCGGAAGGGACAACATTTTTTAATTCTTCACATACTGGATCCGGCAACATTTTTAGTTCAGCAATAACCACTGGTTTTTCACGGGCTTCCAATATTGAACTAGCACCCCCACCAAGCAATAATATACCAACTCCAATGGCAACTACCATACCTAGCAATACTAACCACTTACCCAGCTTGGGCTTCGAAATTTCGCCGTTATCAGAATTGCGCGGTGGTTGTAAATCTTGATTAAGGTTCATTGCAGCACCCAAGCCCCAAATTAACAAAAACTAACCGTAAACACTTTAACCGATCTATAATAACAGCTTCAATACTACTATGTCCAGCGACCGATTTTATTGCTATTTTCACCATTGCTAGATACACAACTTACGGCTAACATACCATTTTCATTCCACAATCATTAAAGGAACCAGAGCCATGATTAACCAACAAAGAATATGCAACGAATTTATGCGTCAGGCTGCTATTGACAGCCCTTCATTTCATGAAGCAGACATGGCCAATTACTTAGACGAACGCTTGACGAAATTGGGAGCAACGGTAGAATTTGACACTAGCGGAACTATAATCGGTAGTAATAGTAATAATATGATTGCCCGTATTGCAGGCAGTAAGGCCGGGGCTCCACTCCTTTTCACTATTCATATGGATACCGTCACTCCAGCTAATAACGTTGAACCAGTTCTACAAGACGGTGTTTTCAGAAGTGCCGGTGATACTGTCTTGGGTGCCGATGATAAATCAGGAATAGTTGAATTAATTGAAGCAATTGAAGTTCTACAGGAACAAAACATCCCTCACGTAGATTTAGAACTTGCTATAACGATTTGCGAAGAACAGGGCCTACTTGGAGCAAAGCAACTTGACTACTCACAATTTAAAGCTAAGCAAGGGATCGCCCTCGATACCAGTGGTATCGATATTGTTATAAATCGCGCCCCAGCAGCCAACCGCTTTAGAATTGATATCACAGGATTAGAAGCCCATGCTGGCGTTTGCCCTGAACAGGGGATTTCAGCCATTCAAATTGCCAGCAAAGCAATTGCGCAGATGACTTTGGGGAGAATCGATGCCGAAACTACTGCCAATATCGGTACAATTCACGGCGGCCTTGCCACCAACATTGTTCCCAAACAAGTAAGTTTACGTGGAGAAGTACGTAGTCACAACAGTGACCTACTGCGCAAGCATACTGAAGCAATCATTGCTGCGGTTGAAACTGAGGTAAGCAAAGCAACCACAGTACTTAATGGTGAAACCAAAAAGGCATCTATGACTCTTGAGTTGATAGAAGAATTTCCAGCAATGCAAGTTGCCGATGATGCACCGATTATAAAACTCATTACTACTGCTGGCACAACACTAGGTCGGCCACAAGAAATTCGTGCTGCCGGAGGTGGTTCAGATGCCAATATTTTTAATGGCAACGGTATCGACATGGTTATCATGGCCACAGGAATGGCCGACATTCACACCATCAATGAATCTATAACGGTTACTGATCTGGTTAAAACCAGCGAACTGTTAGTAGAAATTATCCGACGAGCATAAATCAATGAAAGTAGCCACCCACATAAGCGCCATTCAACCACCACCGATTACCGAGGTTAAAAGCTGGTTAGCGGAACGTATTTTCCCGACGGAAAAACCGCTACTAGATATGTGTCAAGCAGTTCCCAGCTATGCTCCAGCAGCAGAGTTAATCGACCACCTTAAAGCCGCTATTTCCGACCCTTTGACCTATAAATATAGCCCTGATGAGGGGCTACCAGAGGTACATACTGCCGTCTGTGATTGGTATCAGCGCCGCTACCAAGGCTCTCCAACTACAAAACAAATATGCTTAACCATTGGTGCTAGTCAAGCATTTTGGTTAGCGTTTTCTACCCTCTGTCAAACCGACGATGAGGTTATAGTTCAGCTACCGGCTTACTTTGATCACCCAATGGGATTGCAAGCCATGGGGGTTAAAGTTGTTTATGCCCCCTTTGATCCAGACACAGCAGGGCAACCGAACCTTGAAACCATCAGCAAATTAATTACCCCAAAAACCAAAGCTATCTTACTGGTGACGCCGAGTAACCCTACCGGAGCAGTAATTCCACCAGCACAGATTGAGGCTTTGTTCAATTTGGCTCAGTCACACAATATTAGTTTGGTTCTTGATGAAACCTACAATGCGTTTCTCGACACAGCTCCGCATCAGCTATTCAATCTTCAAAACTGGCCAGAAACATTTATCCACATTGCATCTTTCGGTAAAACTTTTGCGATGACCGGGCTGCGTGGTGGTGCATTAGTTGCTGCCGACACATTTATTCAACAAGCCCTTAAAATTCAGGACAGCATGGTCGTCTGTCAACCCCGCCCGACACAGGCAGCACTAGAATTTGGTTGTCGTAATCTTGATAACTGGGTTGAGAAAAACAGCGTAACCATGCGCCAACGGCACGATTACTTTAAAACCAATTTTCTCGCTGCCAACACCAACTTTTGCCTAACCGCTAGCGGCTCCTTTTTTGCTTGGATTAAACATCCATGGAAAGAGTTGACTGGTCGCCAAGCGGCAAAGCGTTTAGTTGATGAAGCTAATATCATTTGCCTCCCGGGAGAGACTTTCGGCCCCGGCCTAGAGCAGTACCTACGCCTCTCATTTGGTAATATTGAAATTAAACAAATTGATGAAGCTATTTGCCGTCTACAACAGTTTTAATTTTTATAATTCACTTAAAAGGAGTAAGCGATGCAGCATGAAAACATATTGCTAGAGATTAAAACCCATGTCGCAATTTTGACAATTAATCGGCCTAAATCGCTCAACTCACTAAACCTACAAACCTTAGATGAACTTGTCCAAACCGTTTCTAAACTCGAAAATTCCGCTGACATTAAAGTTGTTATTATTACTGGAACTGGGGAAAAAGCTTTTGTCGCCGGTGGTGATATTGCGGCAATGCAACCACTTAAGCCAATGGCAGCCAGAGAAGTTGCGTTAAAAGCTCAAAAACTTTTTAATGCCATTGAATTTGGGAAAAAGGTTTACCTTGCGGCAATCAATGGTTACGCCCTTGGCGGTGGCTGCGAACTGGCTATGGCGTGCGACATTCGTATTGCCAGCACAGAAGCAAAACTAGGACAACCGGAAATCAATCTCGGAATTATACCCGGCTGGGGCGGCACCCAACGTCTCCCCCGCTTAGTCGGTAAAGGGAAAGCTAAGGAATTAATGTATACTGGAAATATGGTTGATGCTAAGCAAGCTGAACAAATTGGTTTAGTTAACCAAGTAGTAAAAAAAGAAGAGTTATTACCCAAAACACTAGAGTTAGCCGGGCAAATTGCTGAAAAATCACAAATGGCGATACGCCTCATCAAAGAAGCAGTTGATAACGGGTTAGAAATGGACACTAAAAATGCCTTCATTTATGAAGCTGACCTATTTGGATTATGTTTTGCCGGACATGATCAAAAAGAAGGGATGCAGGCCTTTCTAGAAAAACGTAAAGCACAATGGAAAGACTGCTAATAAACGGCTATTTAAAACCTTTTTCTTTGGTATTCTTTCGCATTACAAAGATAATACCTTTTAAGCGACATAACCAGTTATCACC
>JADGED010000104.1 GCA_016744555.1 Desulfuromonadaceae bacterium | reverse complement strand
CAGTGACCAGTAGCAACTTTCTCTTTATCGACGCCCGATCTTTCTTAGCTGCCTATCCGGCAGTGAACGCCTTATCTGCGCATGCTCATGCTTGATTGTTTTTCTTAGCTGCCTATCCGGCAGTGAACCGGTACTTGCCGTTTCATTTAAAAATACATCTTTTCTTAGCTGCCTATCCGGCAGTGAACTTTTCTCCGACAGCCCCATTGCTCCCTTTCGTTTTCTTAGCTGCCTATCCGGCAGTGAACTACAAATATAATCTTTAACTATTTATTTTTCAAAGAGCATTCTGCAAATACTAAATTTTACCTTTCTTCAAATCAGAACATAATTTGCTTAAAAAACAGCAACTTACAAAAAACCTTACAAAAAGGGTCAAAACCAAGGGACGGTTGCATTATTGCTTAATCCATAACTGGAAAATGTTCCCTTTATTTCTTCAGAATGAATTTCATCATGCGCTATAAACAAAGGAAATTGCTGTTTTGTAGAAGAGCTTTGAAGTTGAAAAAATGGCTTCTTAAGCAAATCTCGTTGGTCAAGCAATGACTCTGCCTCTTGAATAGAAATCGCCCCCCTCTTCACTGACCTTCGCAATCTAGCTGCTGTCATTTTTGATTGAATTCGCTTCACCCTTATGTGCTGCGTATGAGTTGGAACACTTTTAACTGCTGTAACATAAGTATAATCACCCAAACCCTTCAACCAATTGTTATCCATCAAACATTCCAATTTATTTTTCTTTGAATGAAGACGTAAAAGATCACCAGGTGTTTTCTTTGAACGAGGAAAGCTGACACCAACACTTACTTCACCTGTAGCAGCAAGGATGCGATGCAATTTAGAATAAAGAGCATTCATTAATGTTGTGATATCAAATTCTGGATCTGGCAGTACTTTTATATCTATATAATGATTCATAGTTCAGCTCCCCTTTAATTTGCCTTACCAAATACCCCGCCACGAATTAAGGTAGCTATCACATAATGTTGTTGTTCTATTGATGGAACGTTATCTTTTACAATCCAGCCATCAAATAAATTGTAAAAATCCATCCTATCTTTTGGCTGACGGTAAGCTTTGCCACGATTCGTTACTGATCCATAAGGTTCTATAGCGATAGGGCCAATTTCATCTGCTTCTGGATGCCATGTGTCGATAGTACGAAGTGCATTACCAATTTTTTGTGAATGAAGTGCGGCGACATCTTGTACCTGATAAAGCACTTTGCTTTTGTCACTTTTTCCCTTGTCTAAAACTAATTCTTGCGAGGGAAAAACCTCTTGCCCCGCTCCTAAACGAACAAATGCATCAACAGTGACAAGAGTAAAATTCTCACCAGTAAGTCCTTTTTCAATCACCAAGCTTAATGCTTCTAAATCACCTGTTGGTTGGGAAAACTTACGCAGACTAAGAGCGTAGGCATCGAATATCCACTGAGTATCTTTGTGACGAACGTGAATTTCAACATCCTCAGCACCAACACGGTTACGCCACAAAAACCGGCCATTGGCAATATTTTCTGCGTAGCGGGAAGCCAGTTCTGAAAACGAATGCTCTTGAATGTAACCATTGACCTTTTCACCTAAAACTGTTTGATACTCAGGATTATTACACGCTGATGGCGTTGCCAAATCACCCAAGACTCGCAAGGTAAAAGTAAGTTTCAATGTATCCGCAACAAAAGGCAATGCGGCGACATCAACACGCTGAAGATTTGCTTTTTCGATTTCAGCATCTACCTTTGCTGGATCATTGGCGATTGCTGCTTTCATTCTGTTGGATATCGTACCTCGAACATCTTTTTGTTGTATCTGAATAGCTTGCCATTTTTTACTTTGTTGCCGTTCTTCCCAGCCCCCCGCATACATCAATGCGTCTGAATTTGCCAGCTTACGCTCAAATGCTAGTACCGATGCTGTTTCAAGTTTTGCCATGGTCTCTTCCTTTCTAAATTTGTTAGATTGACAAAGAATGATCTGTTTCGGGTTGATAATCGTTTTTACACAAATACCAATCCCCTTCATGGTGATAACGCCAAAAAATTTGTTTAATATCTTTCACTCGATGCGGACTCAGCCATTGCCCCACTCCGTAAGCGGACTCGACAAAGCGAAAAGGTGTTTGAGGATCACGGGTATTGGCGACTTCCCCTGCTTCGTATAATGATGAAATAGCCTTGTAGCCTGTCATGAGTGGAACCAACCAACCAGGTGCAGGTTTTTCAACACGAATCCACTCTGCGGAAGTGTTCTCATCGGGTTCTTGCCCTTCTATTTGTTCAGGATTGGCCTTAAATTTCAGCGCAGAGAAATCGAGCCAGGCATCCAGCAATTCAATATCAGGACTCTCTTGCTTGACATGATCAAAATGTTCCGCCAAGAGTTCTGACCTATCTACCAGCAAAAAACCTGGCAGTAAGCTCAGCATCAACCGTCGGCATTGCTTGTCACGCACTTCTGTCACCTGTGCAAGTGGCTCGAACTCCACCTTTTCGATGTCCAAAATCGTACCGCCAGCCAACCGTTGACATAGAACTTTTTGTTTTATTTGCTTTTCAAACAAAGCAATATCTTGATCCTCGTTATCTGTATCAAAATCTATCCGGCTAGCACTAAAATCACACTCAATAATCAACGACACTTCCATATGCATGCGCCCCTCTTCATTGAAGGGGGCAGTTTTACCCGCCGAGGTCAAAGGATTACGAGTTAATGAAAATATATATTCGCCATAGCCTGACGGTTGATATGCCTGCACCTGATGCTGATGACAAATAACGGCACATCCACCTAACTGAGCGGAATGTTCAGATTGGATAAAACGGGAAAGGGCATGGGTAAAACCAAGAAAACCAGTTATGGCGGGAAAACCCCATGTCAACCCAGCGATGGCATTGGCATTTTGGACTTTGATTCGTTTTAATATCAGTAGCGATTTCATAACATCACCTCCAAATCTTCTTTGAGCAAAGTCAATTTTCTTTCGAGTAATTTTTTCCAGACGTTGAAAGTTTTATCATCGGTGTAGAGCGTGTCAGATTTATAGGAAATTTTGTGATTGAGCCATGTGGCAAACTGTTTGGCAATTTCAGCTTGCCAGTCGTTCTTTTCACGCTCGGCTTTAAATTCGGCATCTTCGGCACAACGATATGGGTCAAGCCACAACTGTTCGGCCTTACTTAGCTTCGTATCAACACTCCAGCCTGCATGCTGTTTTAGATTTTGCACTTCGGCAGCATAAATAAATAAGGTGTCGATGAGTTCATCGACTAGTTCAGCCCTGAATTCACGCCGAACTATTGTGCTACTTTGGCTAAAGATATTTTCCAAATATTTTTGTAGGTGTTTTGCGGTTTTCCAAGCACGACGATCATATTCACGCCAAAATGAGTTTTTAGCTTTTGAGGGCGGAGCTAATTGTTTTTTCCACAGAGGCGGCCGGCATGACAATAAAAAGCCCTGCCCATAACGATTAGTGTTAAGCTGTGAAACATTCTGTGGTTTTGTACCCCCAAAGCTCTGTTTGGCCATATTGGGATAAGATGTAGCGATAGCTGAATCAAACTTCTGTGACTTTCTTGCTTTACGTGCGTTCTTGGCTATTTCCGAATAAAAGCTATCGGTCATTTTTTCATATAAAGACTGACCCACAGCGGATGCATACAAGGGACTGATTAAATGATACCCACCATCATTCAAGGGGAAATAGAGCTGCTTTGATAACTGGCCAGAGGTAAGTTCTTTATCACTCTGTGCCTTGCTAAAACCATCCATCCATTCTTCAAGCTGATCATGGGATTCTGCAATCGCAGCGAGTGTAAAGCTTTCCCCCTTGCTAATTTCATCGAGAAGCGTCCTGCCATCTGCTTTTAGCAAAAGAAGGCTAGCAACATCCAATGCTGCGGCATTACCAACAACATCAATGGACACGTTCGCCAATGATGCAGAACACAGATAGGAACAATTTTGATCTTCATCATCTGCTTGCACTAAAATTCCCACACTTTTCGTATCCGAGTGAGTGTATTTGGGGGCATGAGTTACCATGCTGATCTGGCTCGCTCTCTTCGCCGCATCAGTCAGCCATGCTCTTATCTTGTATTTCTCCTGAAGCTTAATTCGGTCAGATAATAGTCGTTCCTCAAGTTGGCCTAGCTCTTCAGGCGGTGTTTTTTTACGTGATTTCTCTGCCTCTTTATCAAAGGCATCCAGTTTTGTTGTCAACCTTGCAGCAACAAACGCTTTAACCTGAGATTCCAAAGATTTTGAAATATGCTCCATTACTTTCCTCCCCTAGTTGAGTTCTATATTATTGTAAAATATGATCTCAGCATTAAAACAGCGACTGATAAACACCCAACAACGGATGATAAAACCAGTCCTTTTCAGACTCACGCAAACGCAACAACGTAAAACGGCGTGAGCACTCCGTTAAATTCATATCCATTTTTTCCGCCTGAGCAACAATTAGTGGCTCAATCTCATTATTTATCCACGGGCTTACACCGCTACCCAATTTAAAATCTTCCTGTTTAAATCGTTCATTTTGTGGCCCGATCAACGTGCCGTCAGGAGTTAGCAGATAGAAAGCCGCCGCCTCGTTCTCCTGTTCTAAATAAAGGATAAGCTGCTCCTCTGGCTGTGATTTTCTAAACGGTGTTCGCCGTTGTATTTCACCACACCAACTTGGGTTATTTTCCCACCACAAGGAGGCATTGATTATTCCTGCATGACCGTAAAGTTTTGCGTGTAAGTGTGTATGCTCTAAATCAACCAGATTATGTCGATAATCCAAATCATTACGTGGCTTTATCCGCGGAATGGCATTTACCTGCTGATACTGTTCAACAGCTAAGATATCGTTCAGATCTTTTTTCTCAAGGGTGAACTCTTTCGATTCAAATCCCGGCTTACAATAGGAAATCTCTTCCCCTGTTAACGCTTTAATATTTCGACTCATGATCAATAAATTTGATTTTTTAGGCGCTTCAAGACGATGACGTTGGATGCGGCCTGCGAGCTGAATTAAAGAACGCATGGAACTCGGTTCAGCAATCGCCCAATCATAATCATGATCACGCCCTACCTCGGTAACCGATGTTCCTAAAACAATAAAGACATGATTATCTTCAGGATACTGTTGTAGTGCATTGATGACGGTTGGGTTATGCCACACAGCTAAAGGGTCGGTACGATTGAGTGCCAAATCAATAACCGACTCAATATTTGATCGAAGCAAAAGTGGGTACTGCCCATGATAAACACAAAAGTGGAGATGATAATTGCTCGGTGTCGGCATACTTAACAAGGATTTTGCCAAAGCGACCAATGGATTGATATTTGCCATACGCACCAAGCCGATAGATATGGTTTTATTGTTACGTGGATGTTGAGTATGGTGATGTTGGTGCAAGGTGAATATTTGGGGATGTATTGCTGTTGCCAACGCAGGAATGACATCCTCAATACCGCCCGTCGGTGAACTCACAGGTAACAACGAGCCTAACCTTAAAGGTTGATGGTTTGCCTCTAACTTTTTTATCCTTTTATCGACAAATTGACTGTGATCGGCGATAAAGGGTTCGGGCTGACTATGATCAGACTGAAAAGCACCAAATTCATCAAACCAAGCACAACAAATATTTGTCGAATTGTTGGCTGAACTACACGCATTATTAAACTCTTTTCGGCCTGCGACATACGCTTCAAATAATGCCTGAACTAAAGTGGGTGGTAAAGTGGCAGAAGATAGCAACACACGGGAGCCAAGCATTCCCGCCCAGTTGACTAATCGGCACAAAGCTGGCAAATCCTCAAGGCCAAAGTCATCAGGCTCATCTAATACCAGATCAGATGTCAATAATCGCAACATCGGGGCAATCTGCTTGCCACCACGCACCCCGTCAGTTGCTGGCATCAGGTAGTCGATCGTGCTTATTAAAACGGGGGAGCTGACCAGTTGATGCAAACGCGGTGATTGTTGTAACCATTTTTTCAAAGGGCCATCATCAAGCGTTCCTTCATAACTTAAGTATTGGTCCGAATCGAAAAAATCCTCTGCTGATTCACTGCCAGTATATTTGTAATGATTGCTCCCGTTTTGCTGTCCTTGCCGCTGTTCATGTAACTGTCGTACCGCTTGAGAACCAACCAACACCGCCAGATCTTCTGAATCAAGCGACAATCGCTCCTTAAAGGCATCACCTGTTTGTAATGTTAACGTTCGCAAGCCGAGAGCTACACTAAAACGACAGCCGAGTCGCTCGTTAGAAAGACCATACATAATCCGAGCATTGGCAAAGGTTTTACCACATCCCGTAGAAGCCATATTGACACCAAAAAAACCGTCATTATCGCTACGGGTGGATATGCTGGTAGCAAGATCGTAGGCTTTATCCTGCCAACGAAAGCGGGCATCGGTGACCCTTTTTTTTAGTACTTTCATGCGCGAAATTGCAGGGAGACTTTGGCGTAATGCAGGCAACCGTTTCGCCAGTAAAACAGCATTGTGCCCTACGCCAATGGTGTGCTCATCCAGCTTTTGTTTTGGCTTTCCCGTTTCACGATCGGTATTAGCAACCGCCTTGTACTTTTTATCTTGCCACAATTCTGTCGGATCAGATGCCGAATAACAGTGGTCGGCAAGCATCAGTACCAGTCTGGCAATATGGCTCGTGAAACGATCATTCAGCCAATCGTGATCAAATAACTTACGGTGCTTTAAGGCACGCTTTGCTATATTGCTTGCCTTTGCACACCAACGACTACTCGCCAGCGGCGTGCCCATTTTTATCTGCCACACGTCAGCCCATTCGGAATCTTTCCAATCAGCGAACAAGATTTGTGGTGAATTCCATTCTGCGTTAAATTTTTTACCGAACAACCAATATTCTATTTCATCGGTATCTGGGTCTTTGCCTGTCTTTTTAAGCCATGCAGGAAATTCAGGTAAGCGATGATGACTGACAATCAACCATGCTACCGCTAGTGCAACAGGTCGATTTTTGAGTGTCTTAAAGGGGTTTTTCAACCGACTAGGTAGCTCGCGCTCCAAATTAGATAGCAACGCGATATCCATCTCTGGTGTTGCATGCTGTAATCGCGCTAGCCAAACCTCATCTTCATCGTTACCGATAAAAGCTATAAATAATCTCAGACTTATCCATTCATGACGAAACGGTTCGCTCTTTTTGCCCGGATGTTTTGGTTGTAGCTTTTGTTGAAACAGCACATTACTTTTACCAAAATCGTGAAACAATCCAGCGATACCAGCAAGCAGAGAAATGACTTCGGCAGTTTGCCATTGGTTTTCATCCTGTTGCCGCAAAATATTTCGGCTGGTCGTATTGGTGGGAACAGCACCTTGAGCATTAAAACGGCTTGCATTACCAACAATCCACATCAATTCACTATGGTTTTTTCCACGAATCCAATGACAGGCTACAGCGGTATTTTTTCGGGCGGTTTTCTTCAACATTTTTCTTAATGTGGTCAGCCCTGCCATTGTTATCGGAGTTTGCCACGTGCGATCGCCGCAACGTTGTGCAAATTGATCGAGAATGCGCCGAGTTTGCGCTAAGGCATTTTTGCTACATTGGGAAACAATCAGAATGTTCATCTCCCTTGCCCCTTCATGTAAATCGCAACTTCTTTTAAGGTATCAATCATAAAATCGAGAGAATCACTTTGAACAAGTTGTTCGATACACGTTTGCCGAAACTCCTGCTCATCATCACCCCTCATTGCCGAGATAAATACTTGCGGAAGTATGATGGCATCTTTAACGAGATCGGCAACGTCAAAAACTAACCCGCCCCTGCGAGTTTTTCCGTGCAAAACGGCTAATCCATGCGGAATACCAAGAACCCATGTTGCTGTTGCCCCAAGACCATAAGCAAGGTAGTTACCATGATCGAGATAGCGGTTAGCTGGATCACTGCCACTGCCCCGCTTAGATCGAACAAAATCACTATAGCCAACTGTGTTGACGGCTATTTTATACAATTGTTTAGTTAATCGGGCTTCTTCGGTGAGCAGAGAGGTTACATCGCAGGCTTGTGCAACATAATCAGATGACAGTAGTAAAAAGGAATTAAGGTGAGCCTCATCAATAGTGAAATTATTTTCTTTAAAGCTTCGGTTGCTTAACCACAGTTTGCGAATACGCTTAATTCTTGCTTGTTGAAATAATTTTGCCGCTTCAAGTCGGTGATTGTCATCAAACCAAAACGACACCCATGCTTGCAAATATTCGGTTGGCCGATATTCACTTTGTGGCGTAAACCAGATGATATCGGTATCACGTTCTGTGGCACAAAATAGAGGGGTTCCTCCTCCACCGCTAAAGCCAACTAACACCCCAGCTTTTGCAAGTTCACGCATAGCCGCTTGCGTAATGGATGTTCCCGTACCGAGTAGCAGAGTTGTCGTATTAGCAATGGGAATATTCCAATACAGAGATCGCTTACCTTCATCAGTCACATATTCAACCCGACCACCATTTACTAATATGCGACAATGTTCCAGATAATAAAGGTTTGCCCGCTTGGAATGCAGAATTGTTTTCATT
>JADGED010000103.1 GCA_016744555.1 Desulfuromonadaceae bacterium | reverse complement strand
GTCCTGCGTGGAGTTACCCAGGCGACACCATTGTTCTTTTGATAAAAATCATCGCCTTTTTCGAATGAACGACCAAACAAAGGGTTCATGTCCTGGTCAAAATAGTCTACGTTCATCCCCTGTTTTTTCCTGATAATCCCCATATCTCCAGCAGAAATTGGCGCTTTACGCTCACTAGATACGTACTTCCAGTTACCATCAACGTCGATTAGTCCCCAATTTTCCGTTTCTGGATGCTTTGCCATCATCAACCCTGCAGCATTAAAGCCAAACACTCCGCGGCTTTTTTCTCTTCCGCCACCGACATCAGTATAAATCGGCTTAATGGCCCACTCCCAATGTACGGGATTGGCATCAATACCATCGGGGCGATAAATATCATCCAAAGTGAGGGGGATATAGGGTTTACCTTGTTCCTCTACATCTCCGACATAGTAAGGGATATGACGGCGATAAAGGTCTAAACGCTTTTTAAACCCAGCCTTATCTATCCTTGAAGTACTTTCCACCTCGACGACCAATGCCGTTTGGATCTTTATAGCTTCATCAAATTGCCCCATAGCGGCATAAGCAGCCGCAAGAACATTACGATTAGAAATAGATGGATCTCTCTTTTCCACTAACGATTTAGCCCATCTCAAAGCCCGAGGTGGAAACCGCAACCTCGAATATTCATTGGTAGCCAAAGACCAAGCGATATCACGGCTTAATTCCTCACTACTTTTTGCTCGGGTGGCTCCATCGTATTCAATATGTGCATTTTGCATATCACCAACAGAAGCGTGCAATTTAGCTTTGAATGCCCTTAAATTGCTCATAAATATGCGAGCGGCTTTTCTTTGCTCCTTGCTCAACGGATCCTTTTTCACATCGGGAGCAATTTTTCTATTTTTCCTAAAAAACCACGAACCATTATAAAGTGCCTTTACTGGTTCATCTACACCTGGAGGACCAACCAAAATTGCTTTATTGAGATAATCAATCGCTTCATCGACTTTATTTTGCAAAGCAGAACAATGGGCCATGCTGAACATGGCATAACTTTTATCGTTGGGAAATTTTTCTGCCATCTCCTTAAACAGATCAATCCCTTTTTGGGCTTGACCAAGGCCACAATAACATTCGCCAATTTGATAATTGGCCATCTGCGGTGCTGCAGAATCAAGCTGCAGCGATTTTTCATAATAACTGATTGCTGCAGTATAATTTTTAGCTCGCTTTTCCAAGTCCCCCAACTGATAATTTACAGTCACCGGTTCATAGCCAGAATCAAGTGCTCTAAGCAGATCAGACCGCCCCGCCTCCAATTGTTCCAATGGCCCGAGCACATCATTTTTCAAATGCAAAAGACCGCGCTGATAAAACAGTTCACCCATAGTTTCTTGGGGTAACTTTTGCTCTAAACATTGGGAATAAGCTTCAATCCTGACCTGACTATTTTTAATTTTAGCAACATCAGGGCAAGAATCTGATGCGCTGACAGAAACCGAAACTCCCAGAAAACATAGCAACAACACAAAAACATTAATCTTCAAAATAAAACCCCTTCATTTTAACTAAGCCACATGTAAATAAACCCAGCAGTTGGATAACTTGCTGAAAGTAGAAATATCACCGTTGGGGATAAACCGAACCGATCCGCAAAGAAAAAAGGGAGCAACCCTGGAGCAACAAGAACAAAACTCCAGTCCCGATCAATCTGTAAGTAAATATCGTTCACAAACCCAGCACCTATCCAATATCCCCACGGCACTAACGAGTACAAAACGGTACCAATTACTTTAAAAGCCCAGAAACTCTTATGGCGATACTGCGGTGCACGTCGCAATAGCCTTAGGTTCCGAATCAACTCAATAGCATTCCAAACGCCACCACATAAAAGCAACGCAGCGATCAACGTCATCACAATGCCAATCATCGCCGCCAGGGGTGCCTTGGTTAAGGCTGTCCACAATTGCAATAGGTCGTTGTTCCAAAAGATCAAAACACAAGTGACAAAGGTAAATACGGCAGTAATAAACTGGGCGACTAACAAACCGGTTGTAGGTAAATTTATTTCCTGCTGACACTGCGAACAAGAAAAAACCCGAAACGAGTTATCCCGCAGCCACGGAACATACAGAGGGGCTCCGCCATCTACACCAATTTGCTCCATTGCCCCTTCACAATATGGGCACTTACGCCGGACATCAATTTTTAAAGAATCAGAAACCACAAACAACCTTTTATTATTTTAAATAACCCAGCAATTAAAATTTGATGAGATAAGGCAATACTGGGACCAATTGCAACCCTGCGTTCTACGTTAGCCACAACCTAGATTAAAAAATTTAAACATGTGGCGTTTTTTTTTGCAACCACAAACAATCCTCGAAAAAACTGAAGGGCAATAATCGCTGCGAACGATTGACACCAATTTAAATCTGACCTATCCTGCAAGAGACTTAAAACACCGTTCTATCAGTCGTAAAAATATAATCTATTTTTTTTAGGAGGTAAAAATGTCCGCAGAATTGATCTTAACTCGCAAGGAAAACCGAATCGGCTTTATCACCCTAAATCGCCCTGCTGAAATGAACACCTTCACCCCCGACTTTGCCAAGCAGCTTGATGATGCGCTGTGGGCAATGGAATGTGATGACGAGGTTATGGTTGTTGTCATCAATGCGGCGGGAAAAAACTTTTGTACCGGCATCTCACTGGATCAATTCAACAACAAAAGTCACAGCGAATATCGGAAATTTCTCTACGGTATTGACGCCTTCTACCATACCCTAGCGAAGATGACGAAAATTACCATTGCTGCAGTTCATGGTTACACGCTAGCAAATGGCGCAGGGCTCGCTTTCGGGGCAGATATGACCATTGCAACTGAATCAACCACCTTTGGGACAACTGCGATCAATGTTGGCTTAATTTGCCTCGGCCCAGCAGCACCAATGTCCAAGGTAATTGGGCGCAAAAAACTTATCGAAATGGTTCTTACTGGTGACATGTTTAGTGCTACCGATGCACTAAATTTAGGCCTAGTAAATAAAGTTGTAGCCGATGATGAATTAGAAGCTGCAGCGCTTAAACTAGCAGGAAAGCTAGTCAAAAAGAGTCCAATTGCGTTGCGCATTGGCAAAGAGGGGCTAAATCGTCTGGTCGAAGATTCTTACGACCAGAAATTAAATGTTATGGACGACCTATTTGCAGCTATTTGCGCGGGCGAAGAGGCCGAAGAAGGGGTTGCTGCTTTTATAGAAAAACGTAAACCCACTTGGGCCAAAGATTAAGCTATTATTGCCAAAATTGATGAGCCAAAAGGGGGCGCATTTTCAAATTACGCCCCCTTTTAGCTTATAAGCTTTCTGCCGCACTGACCCCAGCAAGATAACCAGTTGACCAGCAAACTTGTAAATTATAGCCACCCGTTGGGCCATCTAAATCAACCATTTCACCGGCAAAGTAGAGATTTTCCACTTTTTTGGAACGCATGGTGCGCATATCAATACTTTTCAAGGAAATCCCCCCAGAGGTTACGATCGCTTTTTTAAAACCATCAACTCCGATAACAGTTAATGGCATTGCTTTGAACAGTGATAGCAATGTAAGCCGCTCAGACTTAGTAATTGAGTGACATTTCTTCTCCGCAGCAATGCCAGACAAACGTATAAACAGTGGAATCATATCTTTCGGCAGTAAGCTCCCCAAAGAATTACGAAAATCTTTATTGCTATTGGCGGTAAGTTCACGCTGCAAACGCTTATCAAAAAGTTCTACCGTTACTGCCGGTTTCAAATCGAGAACTAATTCTACCTCACCCCGCTTTAGAGCATCACGAATTTCGGCACTCATATCGAGAACAATTGGACCACCGATCCCGTTACCGGTAAAAAATGCTTCGCCAAACCGCTCCGTGATAATTTTACCCCCCTGTCGAACGCCAATGTGAACATTTTTCAAGTTAAAATCACTAAGCTCCTGCGTCCAACCCTCTGCCAATTGCACCGGCACCAAAGCTGGCTCGGGAGAAACAACGACGTGCTCACTCTGCTCTGCCCAGCGATAGCCATCACCGCTACAACCAGTTTCGGGATAAGACAATCCACCAGTTGCGACAATAAAGCGCTCGGCACAAAAGGTACCCGCAACGGTATCAACAGCGGTAATAACGCCATCTTCATATTTTAGCTTTGTCACTGGGCACCCCGTCCGCAATTCAACCCCGGAAGTGGTAACAAAATCATCTAACACCTTTTGCACATCACTGGCCTTCCCTTTATCGGGGAAAACTCGCCCACCACGTTCAACCTTAAGTGGCAAACCACGCTGCTCAAAAAAGTTAATGGTATCGCTAACCCCAAACGCATAAATAGCGGTCAGAAAGGCTTTGCCATTACGCCCAAGCGCCTCACTAAATTTTCGCGGATCCTCTTCAGAATTTGTGACATTACAACGCCCCTTACCGGTGATAAGCAACTTAGAGCCGCAGCGCCGCTTTTTTTCCAGCAACAATACCGAAGCACCTTGCTGAGCAGCAAAACCAGCGGCAAAAATACCAGCTGGGCCACCACCGATAACGATAACATCATATTTTTTCATTAATTATTCCGTTTCCACCCGTTGCCAAATCGAAAAACTATAGTCAAGAATATCTTGTTGACACTCGCTATGAACTTGCTCAAAATCACCACTTTTCCAAATCGGAAAATAGCAATCACCAATCATTTCCGCATCGAATTCAGTCAAATAGATACGCTCGGCCAGTAACATAGTTTGGCAGTAAATATCGGCACCGCCACAAATAAACAATTCGGCAGCGTTACCGGCAGATTGAAGCCCAGCCTCGATACTGCTAACCACTTCGCATCCGGGCGCATTGTATTCTGAGTTACGACTAATAACAATAGTACGACGCCCCGGCAGCGGTCTCCCAATTGACTCAAACGTCCGACGTCCCATCAACAAAACATGTCCCATGGTCAAAGTTTTAAAACGCTGAAGATCGCTTGGCACGTGCCATGGCAGTTGACCGTCCCTACCAATAACTCGGTTTTTTGCCATTGCAACTATCAATGAAACCAACATTACGAAACCTCTTGGCTAGCGATGCATTTACCTTTACGCACAAAATATCTTTCAAAAATAGTTTGCGGCAAAAATTTAACTAACCGTGCCAGCAAAAATATCGCCACCAACGAGAATAAAATTCTCCCCCAAAATATCCCTGAAACATGCGCCCCTATAACCATCAGCAGTAAAGTATCTTCGAAAATGCTATGGCACAATCCCATTAGAGCTACCGAAGCAAAGATGTCTTTTTTATCCAAGCGGCCAGATTGTGCCTCTTGAATAATCAATCCACCGCCATAGCTCAATCCTAATGTCATACCAACGATGGTGATTGGAGCAGCGGCACGACTCATTCCTAACAACGCAAGCACTGGCTCTAATAAGCGGGTCATTAGGTCACTAATACCGAGCTTTTTAAGGATACGGAGAAACGCCATTAACCCAAAAATAATTATAAAAATCATTAGCATGGTACGAACTTCAGCAACCAGCCATGCACTCCAGGTTGGATCCACTTTGGCAGGATTCCATAGCGCATGGTTCTCTTGCTGCAAGGTGCCAGTTAGTTGATAGCTATAGTGGAGAATCCAGCCTAGAATCAATGCTCCGCCGATTCGCAAAACTGCCATCGCTCGAAATCTAGTACCAGCTTTTTGGGCAATAAACAATTCAACCGGCAGCCCGTGAGCTACCAAAATCATACTTCCTAATACCGTAACTTGCGCTACTGAAAGGTTTAGTTCTGGGGCGACAGAAGCAAACACTACCATGCCACCATAAATATTGGTGACCATAGCCGTAGCCCAAACTAGACCCAATTGCCCCGGCAAACCAACCACCGCCATTATCGGCTCAAGCAATTGGCCGAATTGATCAACAATCCCCCATTGCTGTAAAAATCGCGTTACAATACTAATCGGAATTATAATTTTAAATAATTCTGCAGCAGTTCGTAGTGCATCCAAGAATAATTCAACAAGTACTTTTCTCACTCTGCTAAGAATACTGCCCGGCTGACCATCTTTCACTCATTTACCCTTGATTGCTTAACTGTCATCTCTGAAATTTTAAGTTTAAATACTGCTGTTGCTTGGAGCATATTATCGGGATAGCTAAATTTTTCAGGAGTGTAGTGTGCCATCAATAAATCTAGCCCCTGCCGCTTTTCTTCAGCAGAAGTAAAAATCGTGATTTTTCCACTGCCAACTACCGATTGAAATCTGATACTCCAATCACAGCCCGTTTCCCCTTCGATCAAACCAAGATCAAGGGCAACGGTAAAAGCAACTTCGGGGTTAAGTTTAATCAGATCAAGTTTGCGCCCTTCAGCAGCCGAGTGAAAATACAGTGTTCCATCATGATAACCATAGTTAAGAGAAACAATATATGGCACCGGAGCAGCAGCAAAAGCTAGCTGACAAACCCTCCCTTGCCGCAATATTTTTTCTACTTCAGATGTCTCCGTTACCGCTTTATCTTTACGTCGCATAAAATAGGTCTCCTAATAGCAACTTTATCATTCAAAAAGATTATATCCTGTTGCTGACAACCTAGCAGATTAGTTGTAAATGTTTCAATCTCCAGTTGCCATTACTCTTGACAAATAAAGGTAGCATTGATAATCTCACTTTTAGCACTCACCATGATCGAGTGCTAACACAAAGTTCAACTTTATCTACCATCGACTTACTGTTTGGAGCTAAATCAATTATGGCTGACTCATTGACGGAACGCAGCCAAAATATACTTGAGGCGATAGTCGAAGACTACATCTCCTCGGCAGAACCGGTTGGTAGCCGTGCCATTAGCCGCAAGCACAACTTCAACCTCTCTCCGGCATCGGTTCGTAACGTCATGGCCGACCTTGAGGAGATGGGACTTTTGTGCTCACCCCACACATCGGCGGGCAGAATTCCAACCGGCAAAGGCTTTCAATATTACATTGACACCCTCCTTGATGTCCGCGATTTAAATCGCAACGAAAAACAAAACTTACGCAATAGCTACCGTTTTCAAAACATGAAAATGGAAGATATCATGCAGGAAGTCGGACGGGTACTTTCTGGCCTTTCACAATATACCGGTTTGGTCATGGCGCCCAAATTCATCTCAACCGTTTTCCGGCAGATTGAATTTATTCGCTTATCACATGGTCGCTTACTGGTGATTTATGTTTCTGAAACAGGGTTAGTACAAAATAAAGTAATAGAGTCAGACCCCAACCTAACGGCCAGCGATCTTGAACAAATAAGTAATTACCTCAACAGTGAGCTAAATGGTCTCTCAATTCAGGAAGTTCGCACTAAACTAAACAAAGAGTTACAAGAAGATCAAACCCGCTATGACCAACTTAAAAAACAGGCACTAAGTCTCTCCTGTGCCGCACTGCAAGACGAAGTTGAGGATCAACTGTATGTCTCTGGTGCATCATTAATGCTAGGACAACCAGAGTTTTCGACTCCCGACCAGATGAAACGGATGATCCAGACCTTAGAGAGCAAAAAGCATCTAATTGACCTCCTCGATAGCAGTCAATCAGCGCAGGGGGTACAAATTTTTATCGGCAGCGAAAGCAGCCATATCGACCTGGCTGACTGCAGCTTGGTTACTTCAAACTTTTCCAACCAGAAAGGGGCAATAGGCACCCTTGGCGTTATTGGGCCAATGCGAATGAACTATTCCCAAGTTGTCCCAATTGTAGATTTTACTGCCCAGCTGGTCAGCCGGGTTCTAGATCGTGAACTAGAATAGCGATAACCAGAAACAAGGAGCATGAACAAAGTGGCAAAAAAAAATAAAGAAGAAGTTGATAACACCGAAATTGATGAGGCGATAGATTCATTACATGCAGATGGTAATGAGGGAGAAATCGCCGATTTACATAAAAAAGTTGAGCAACTGCAAGCCGATGCTAATGCCAGCCAAGATCAGTACCTGCGCACCATGGCTGACATGGACAACTTACGTAAGCGGACACAGCGTGAAAAGGAAGATTTGGCAAAATTTGCCAATGAAAATATCCTACGTGAAATCTTACCGGTTATCGACAATCTCGAGCGAGCGGTTGAGCACGCAGGACAAGCTGAAAATAGCAGCAGCTTGTTTGAAGGGGTACAAATGACCCTGACTCAGTTCGAACAACTACTTAATAAGTTTGGCGTTGAAGTAGTGGATGCCATGGGACAAATATTTGACCCAGCGTACCATCAAGCTATGGGACAACTTGAATCGGAAGAACATCCGGTTAATACCGTTATCCAACAAATGCAAAAGGGCTACCAACTAAATGGCCGCCTATTGCGCCCTGCTTTTGTTATGTTAGCAAAGGCCCCGGTAGTTGCAGAAGCTACCACCAATGAAACCACCAATGAAGAAACAGACAAAGAGTAATAGACTCAGACAAAATATCTAAGGAGGATATAAATTATGGGCAAAGTTATTGGAATTGATTTAGGGACAACTAACTCCTGTGTAGCAGTTATGGAAGGCGGCGAACCGGTAGTTATTGCCAACGCCGAAGGCTCACGCACTACACCATCAATCGTTGCATTTACCGAAGGTGGCGAGCGCCTAGTTGGACAGCAAGCAAAACGCCAGGCAGTTACAAATCCTGAAAACACCCTGTTTGCG
>JADGED010000102.1:2209-8818 GCA_016744555.1 Desulfuromonadaceae bacterium | reverse complement strand
TGTTCCTTGTTCCTTGTTCCTTGTTCCTTGTTCCTTGTTCCTTGTTCCTTGTTCCTTGTTCCTTGTTCCTTGTTCCTAAATTGCCCCTCTTTCGAGCAGTAAGTCGGCAACCCCTTCAGCTAGCTTGCGGTAGCCATTATCGTTGAGATGAATTAAGTCACTGGTATATTGTTTGTCGGATAACAATTCAGCTAAAAGTCCAGAAACTAACGGTATTTGCAATTCATCGGCTAAATCCTTATACAAATCTATATCCGTGATTCCGGTTAGCCCTAAGCTTGGCACTGCAACCATAACGACATCAATTCCACGTTGGTTTGCAGCTTCATACATAAGACGCAGATTGGCCTTTAATTGCCCGCGATCAAGCTTACGCAAAATATCGTTGCCACCGTGGCAAAGGATCAACAATTCTGGCTCCACCTTGTCGAGCATTGCAATCAAACGGGTAGTGCCAGCAGCACTAACTTCGCCAGACTTACCCCCATTAATGACCTTACGGCTCATTAAGCGAGCAAGCTGAGCCGGATAGCTCATCTCTGGCCGGGCGCCAACGCCGACCGTTAAGCTGTCGCCAAATGCCAAGGTAACGTCATTGGGACGCATAAACGATAATGAGTTGCCCCCGTTATCACAAGCAGCCAATAGCAACAACAGCGCAAAAAGGATCAATTTATTAGCTATTTTCATATTTCTCTCTATCGTTAGGGTGACTATTCATAAAAAGATTCGGGCGCAAAAAATTGCCCAATTTCAGTAAATACTTCATCACTGTTGCCCCGCACCACTCTAGCTGGTGGAAGTGAGTTGAGGAACATTCGACCATAGCGCTTTTTTACCACACGAGTGTCGAGAATTAAAACTACTCCGCGATCATTGCGGTGCCGAATCAAACGACCGAACCCTTGCTTAAAACGAATTACCGCTTGCGGGACAGTATACTCCATAAACGGATCGCCACCACGCTTCTCTATTGCCTGCGAACGAGCCTCAAGTACCGGTTCTGTAGGTACTCGAAATGGCAAACGTGCCATAATTACCTGCTCCAGCGACCGGCCGGGGACATCAACACCTTCCCAAAATGAATCGGTACCGAACAAAACACTAGACTCCTCAGCAGCAAAACGTTTTAACAATCGATGCCGATTTTCTTCCCCTTGGCGCAAACAGCGCAACTGCTGGGCTTCAAGGATTGGTGCAACCTCTTCATGCACCTGACGCAACAGCGCATAAGAGGTAAACAAAACAAAACTGCGCCCCTGACTACACAGAAGAGCCTTTTCTACTGCATCACGAACTGCCTCGGCAAACCCCGGTTTTCCCGGTTCAGGCAAATCGGTTGGTACCGCAACTAAGGCTTGCTGTTGATAATCAAAAGGTGAATCGAGAGCTAACTCAATCAGTCGCCCCTGCTCAAGACGATCGAGACCAACCCGAGAATGGAAATAACCAAATGCCCCAGCTACGGTTAAAGTCGCGCTGGTCATAATTAAACTTTTAAACCTTTGATAAAGGGCACGGTTGAGGCTTTCGGCAACCTCTAATGGCGCTTGACACAAAGAGGTGATAATCCCTTTATTGCGCCCAATCCGCCCTTCGCGAATTTCGATCCAAACACAACTGTTCTCAGCTACCGCTTGAAATGCGCCTAAATCATTTAATAAGCTATCGAATCGCCCTGCAATCCCACGAATATCAACTAAGTTAGAGTTTAACTTCTCGGCAACATTATCTGGCAACGCTTCAGCTGAACGCAATAGTGCTGTAAGTCCCTGACCCAGCTCAATAGTAGCCGTTCGCAACCGCTCGACCCGCTCGCAAATTTTTTGCCACACCGGAGTTTCGATAAAATTAGGTAGAATTCGATGCTTAAGTTCAAACTTACTGGAAACTTGCTTACCTAAAAACGCAGGCAACTCTTCGCCAATACTCTGCAACTCATCGAGTGCCAGATCGAACAATAACTGCCGCTTTGACAGCAACGACTCAACTTCACCATGCAGGGTGCGATAAAGCTCGTCATAACTATCGGGCAATTCTTGTGATAACTGATCAATAAAACGGGGCAACAGCCCTTGATTCATTTTTCGCGGATGACGCAGACGATTTAAAATCCGCGAAAAAGTAAACCTGGTTAATTGTGAAGAAAAATGGCTGGTAGCAACATCTTCAAGGTGATGAGCTTCATCCAAGATTATCCGTTCAAACGGTGGTAGCACGGCGACTGCTGAATAGTTATCGGTCTGCTGGCGCAACGCCAAATCGGATAGCAACAATGCATGGTTTACAACCAAAATATCGGCGCGCGCAGCCTGTCTACGAGCCTTGTGGAAGAAACACTTACTGTAATACTGACACCTAACCTTAGGGCACTGATCGGCTTCGCAACACACCTCTTCCCACGCCTGATAACTGGGGATAAAAGAGAGATCCTCCTTAGAACCATCAGCGGTAGCCTGCGCCCAATCGATAATCTGCTGCAATTCGTCTACTTGCTGTTGATCAAATAAACCTAACTCACGGCCAGCATTTTCTCCACGCCGGTGGCAAAAGTAATTACTCCGCCCTTTGACCAGCACGGCATAAAACTCGATGCCACTGGTGCGCTGTAAAAACGGCAGGTCTTTGCGAATCAATTGTTCTTGTAAATTTATTGTCCTGGTGGAGATAACTACCCGCTCTTTATTAGTATGCGCCCAAAGTAATGCTGGCACTAAATAAGCGAGACTTTTCCCCGTGCCTGTTCCCGCTTCAACCACTGCTAACTGACTGTTATTAAAAGCATCGGCAACGGCAAAAGCCATCCGCAGTTGCTGTGGGCGCTCTTCATAATCTGGAAGTTTTTCGGCAATTATCCCCTCGGCACCAAGCAAACCATTTACTTGCTCATGACCTATCTTTTGCAAATCTTTCTCGGCAAAAGCTTCTACGACCCGATATAGGTTATCGACACTATTATCGACGATATAGAACCCCACCCCTAACGAACCAAACTGAGAAGCAACCTCAATATCGGCACCAGATGGCTTTAAGTTACCACCGGGATGATTATGGATAACGACGTCACCATAACTACAGGTCTGCAATATAGCGGGCACCGCATTTTCTGACCCTCGTGCTAATACTTCGACCTGCACCACCCGCCGTTCGGCGTCGGTCTGTCCAAGGACAAATACTTCGTTGTTGCCAGCCTCTTTAATGGCATAACGAAGTTGGTCAATACTGTCTGGAGAAATATATTTAAGCATAGCCGCAGATTATAGAGGAAGCGGCCAAAGAAAGGGTGAGAAAAATTATCCTCGCCCACGCTTTAACATGGTGAGGTCTTTTAGATGTAGATTGACAGGGGAAATTTAAGGGTGATATTGCTATAACTACAACGTCATTGTGACACTACTATCCGCAACCTAGGTGAAGGCCGCCATGAATACGCCAGCTTTTGAATTTAGTACCCAAATTGAAGTTCGCTTCGCCGACCTCGATGCCTACGGTCACGTTAACAACGCAATATTCTTCACCTATCTGGAAAATGCCCGGGTAAAACTATTCAAACAACGCTTCGGCCCATTTCTCGAGAGCGAAATGTTATTTATCGTCGTCCGTTCCGAATGTGACTACCTTGCCCCAATTGAACTTGATGACCCCGTAGAGATATCGATTTCAGTTGAAAAGATAACTTTCACCAGCTTCACCTTTGCTTATCGCCTCCATAATGGTGCGGATAAAATTTATGCTAAGGCTAAAACAGTAATCGTCAGCTATGACCCGATAAATAAAAAACCGGCAGCTATACCGGCGAGATTGAAACTGGTGCTAAATGGAGAGATGGTTTGAATTTTGGGTGGGGATAAAACCGGGGTCACGCCCCTTCGTATACTCTCCCTCATGAAGCAAAGCAAGGGCAACAAACTACTGGCCGAAAGACGATCTCATAATTGCTTTTCGCAAAAAATTTAAAATATAATCAGTTTTCATAGACTGTAATCGGTTTTCATGGCAACCTGAACCCACACGCATAAAAGGAATTCATGAAAATGGCAATTTATAATCGAAATTCACAGACAAAAATCAATTTTCACGGTTTTCCAGCCTTGGAGTCAGAGTTTTCCTTGGCGGGATATGCCGCAATCATAGACGCGCACAAACTCCAGGCCCCCACACCAGACAATCTCTACGCCATCGGCAAAAAGCATAAAAAAAACACCATTGGCAATTGGCAGATATTTACCCCTCGACACAAACCGAAAGAGACCCTCTTTGGCCATCTCACCTTTGCCTTGAAATATGAAGGTATTGACCTTGCGGTTCTTAATGCCCTCTTTAAAACCATTGACGTTAAAGAAATTGAGGAAATTATCCAGTCCGAGCCAACTGGAAGTTATTGTCGCAGACTCTGGTTTCTTTGGGAATGGCTACGTGGCGAGCAGTTGGGCATTACTGATGCCGTCACTGGGAATTTTGTCCCTGTTGTAAACACAAACCTGCAATACGCAGCCAAATCGATACAATCGCGTCGCCACCGCGTTAACAATAATCTGCCGGGGACACCAAATTTCTGCCCACTTATTCGAAAAACAGAGGTTCTTGAAAGGCTAATCAAAGCAAAGTTGGCTGAAACTGCTGCACAGCAAATTGGTAATACTCACCCAGACCTGCTAAGCCGGGCAGCAGCTTTTTTACTCCTTAAAGACTCAAAAGCATCTTATACCATCGAAGGTGAAGCTCCTCCGCATAACAGAATAGAGCGTTGGGGCAGAGCAATTGGAGAAGCAGGAACGCGAGAGCTAAGTATTGCCGAACTAGAACACCTGCAAACCAAAGTTATTGCAGATCACCGTTTCATGAATCGGGGGGTGCGCTCAGAAGGGGGATTCGTTGGTGACCATGACCGGTCAACAGGCATACCAATGCCCGTACATATATCGGCCAAGCCTAACGACCTGCCAGCACTGCTATCTGGCTTAATCGACACTCACAATCTGTTAAAGGAAAGTGACTTTGATTCTGTTTTGCTGGCCACAATAATTGCCTTTGGTTTTGTTTTTATTCACCCATTTGAAGACGGAAATGGAAGAATTCATCGTTACCTATTTCACCATGTTCTGGCGGAAAAAGATTTTGTGCCAAAAGGTATGGTTTTCCCCGTAGCAGCGGTCATTCTTGAACGAATCGAAGAATATAGAAAAACACTGGAACATTTCTCCAGGCAACGCCTTGATTTCATAGAGTGGCGACCAACGGTAAAAAACAATGTTGAGGTTCTAAATCACACTGCCGACCTGTACCGTTATTTTGATGCCACCGCACAAGCAGAGTTTCTTTTCTCCTGTGTCGAAGAAACGGTCAATAAAACGTTACCACAAGAGGTTGAGTATTTGAAAAAACATGACCTTCTTAATGAGTTCATAAAAAACCACATAGATATGCCAGATAAGTTAGTTAATTTACTCATTCGCTTCTTGTCCCAAAACCAGGGGAAGCTATCAAAAAGGGCGAGGGAGAGGGAATTTGATAAATTAACAGACGCTGAGATAAGCGCCATTGAAGAAAAACATTCTGAGTTTTTTACTTGAGTTGAGATAAAACGTTAAGCAAATGTTTTAGAAAAAACAAAAAACCGCCTGCACGGCATTCACCAGCACAGACGGTTATCAATTTACGCCACTATTAAAACCAAAAAACTACCCCAATTTTGTCCCTGCCGGAAGCGGTTTACCACTTAAAAAGCTAACCGCATGCAGCCGCTTTTTACCCGGCAACTGTAGTTCTCCAATTACCAACACTCCGCTACCACATGCTACCCGCACCCCGGTTTTATCTGCAGCAGTCACCGTTCCTGCTACGGCAGTGGAACCTTCCTCGACTGTGGTCGACGCAATTTTCAAGACATCGCCATCCAGCATAGTATATGCCGCAGGCCATGGGTCAAGTCCACGAACCTGATTATGAATATCGGTAGCCGATTGTTGCCAATCGATCAGACCATCCTCTTTTTTCATCATCGATGCATAACAGCTTAGCTCGTCATCTTGCTCTTCGGCCTTCAGTGTCTCATTGCAAAGCTGCTCAAGGGTCTCTTCCATTGCTTTACGCCCCAAAAGTGACAAACGATCATGGAGTTTTCCAGCAGTTTCATCAGGTCCGATTGGTAAGGACATTTTTACCAACATGGCACCAGTATCGAGACCAACATCCATCAACATTGTGGTGACACCAGTCTCGGTTTCGCCATCAATAATTGCTTTATTAATTGGTGCAGCACCACGATATTTTGGTAATAAAGAGGCATGAATATTGATGCAGTGATACTGGGGAATATCGAGAACTGCTTTCGGCAAGATCTGGCCATAAGCGACAACTATAATTAAATCTGGCTGCAACTCTTGCAACTCGGCAATCGCCTCTGGAGCACGCATTTTTTGCGGTTGAAACACTGGAATCCCATGCTCTAATGCCAACTTTTTAACCGGCGACTCAGCTAATTTTTTGCCACGCCCTTTCGGACGGTCTGGCTGAGTATAAACGCCAACTAAATTAACTCCTGCTGCCAGCAAGCCTTCCAATGGTGGCAAAGCAAATTCTGGGGTCCCCATAAAAACAGTACGCAAA
>JADGED010000102.1:0-2199 GCA_016744555.1 Desulfuromonadaceae bacterium | reverse complement strand
TTTCCTTCGCTTTTTGCATTTTCATATATTTTTTCCGAAACATCGACCGTTTCAAAGGCGACAATCGATCAACAAACAAGACCCCTTCGAGGTGGTCAAGTTCATGCTGCATCCCAATTGCCAGTAGGCCATCAGCTTCACGTTCACACTGATTACCTTCAACATCCTGATAGCTCATGGTTACCCGCTCATGCCGTTTAACACTGGCATAATAGCCCGGCACCGAAAGGCAGCCCTCCTCTTCCAAAGAATCGCCGCTACCAGCAATGATTTTGGGGTTTACTGCTACAATGAGGTCATCATCCTCTTCACTACCAGAGCAATCTAGGATAATTAGACGTTGTAAAACACCTACCTGGGGAGCGGCCAGACCAACCCCCGGGGCAGCATACATGGTTTCCACCATATCGTCGGCGAGTTGCTTTAACTCGTCATTAAATTCAGTCACCGGCACCGACTTTTGCTTAAGCAACGGTTCGGGATAATGCAATATTTCTAGTACAGCCATAGTCTTTCTCCAGTAGGCAAAACTGCAATAAATACGTTATTAATTTTCTATATCCCCTCATTGTAACGCCTTGCGCGCGGTACAGTCAACAAATGGAGACACTACAGAATACCACCACAGAGTGCACAGAGGGACACAGAGGTTAACACTTGAACCGCTTTACCCCATCGGTAAGCTTTTTAACATTGAAATTTATCAGCAAACCGGTATCAACTTTAGCAAGCTTCATGTAGGTCAACAGTTGGGCATAATGGATCCCTTTTACCTCATCAACCGCCTTAAGCTCCAAAATCAACCGATTGTCAACCAATACATCTATCCGATAACCACAATCCAACCTGACTTCTTTATAGTCAACAGGTACAGGGCATTCAATTTTAAAAGGTATATTTCTAGCACTTAACTCGTAGGCGAGGCACTGTTGATATGCTGACTCTAGCAACCCTGGCCCCAAGAAGCGATGTACCTCAATCGCACAACCAATTACTCTTTCAGTTAATTGATCTCTCATTTCCCCCCTCTGTGCTCTCTGTGTCCTCTGTGGTGTAATTTCGCGGTATTAGAACAACAACAGTTTCAAGGCAAACACCAGCACCGTTACCGTAACCACTTTTTTAATCCAATCGTGCCCTTTATCAACGGCTAATTTGGACCCAACCATGCCACCAACTGAGTTCCCTGCCGCCAAGGCAAAGCCGAGGGAATAGTCAACCTGTCCATGGTAAATAAACACCCCTAAAGCAATAAAAGTGTAAGCAAAAACAACAAAAACTTTAATGGCATTGATTCTGACCAGGTCGAGACCATTTAGTAGCATCACAGTGATAACGATAAAACCAACACCAGCTTGAACAAAACCGCCATAAATACCGATGCCGAAAAAAGCAATAATCAAAATGATTTTACGCCACAGGTTAAGCTCAATGCTGTCTTGGCGAAACCGTTTCATTGGATCAACAGCGGTAAAAATCATCACGCCAATCATAATTACTGCTAGGACCCGTTTAAACATTTGATCGTCGATATTAATTGCCAAATTGGCACCGACCCAGCTCCCCAGCAATGCCGGTGGAGTACAAAGCAATGCTAGCTTCCACGGTAGCATGCCCCGCTTACTAAACCCCCGCATGGCAAAAATATTCTGACATAATATCGCCACCCGATTGGTGCCATTGGCAACAGCACTAGGCAATCCCATAAAGATCAACAACGGTAAAGTAAGTAGCGATCCACCACCTGCCAGAATATTCAAAATACCGGCAACCACTCCGACAACAAATAGCAGCGGCAATTGCCAAGCATATGGGTCCATTAATCAATCTCCCCAATTAAAGTCTGAATTACTGCCCCGGCCATAGTTAAGCCAAACAATGGTGGCAGGTACGACGAGCTACCTAGAATTGGCTGGCGCTCGCTAGCGTCAGCACCAGATAAAGGACGAAACTCTTCAGTCGAATAAACTACTTTTATCCCAACTTCTATCCCTTGCTGACGTAGATTTTTACGGATCGTACGAGCTAAACGACATTTTTTTGTTTGGGAGATATCGGCGATTTCTATCTGCGTGGGATCAAGCTTATTTGCTGCCCCCATTGATGAAACAATCGGCAGCCCCTTTTCGTAACAATTTTGGATCAAGTGCAGCTTCGAACTGATGCTGTCGATACAGTCAAGGACATAATCAAAGGGGC
>JADGED010000101.1 GCA_016744555.1 Desulfuromonadaceae bacterium | reverse complement strand
CAGTAACAGGTCCACCTTTTTTTATTTGCTCTTTAAACGTTGGTACCACGCTACCATTGCTGCCTAGAACATTTCCAAATCTAGTTGTAACAAAGGTAGTTTTACTCTGTTTATCTAATGATTGAACATATAGCTCAGCAATACGCTTAGTTGATCCCATTACATTAGTGGGTCGAACTGCTTTATCGGTGGAAACCATGACAAACTTTTCAGCCCCAAAACTATCGGCAGCATCTGCAACAATGCGGGTACCTGAAACATTATTGTTGACCGCCTCAGCTGGATTTTTTTCCATCATTGGCACATGTTTATATGCCGCAGCGTGAAAAACTACCTGCGGCATTTGCTCATCAAATATAGTATTAACCCTAGAACGGTTACGCACATCACCAATAATTGGAACAATAGTAAGATCTGGAAACTGCTGACTAAGCTCCTGCTCAATTAGGAAGAGGGGAGTTTCACCATTTTCAAACAAAATCAATTTGCGTGGATTAAAATTGGCAACTTGACGACAAATCTCACTACCGATACTTCCTCCGGCACCAGTTATCAACACCCTCTTTCCTTGCAGATAATGGTTAATTTGCGCTTCATCTAGAACAATTGGAGCTCTACCTAACAGATCATTAAGGTCTACATTGCGGAGTTGTTGAACCGAAACCCGCCCATCAATTAGGTCTCCGACACTAGGAAGTACTTTAAAACTTACATCTGCTCGTTCACACCGTTCTACAATAGCACGAATCTCTTTTCCGGTAGCCGAAGGGATAGCGATAATGATTTCATCAACACTATATTTATCGACAATACGATTCAAATCAATTTGTGTCCCCAATACTGGTAGCCCTTGAAATGTGGTTTTCTGCTTAACCAGGTCATCATCAATAAAACCGATTAGATTGTAGGTCAAATTAATATTTGAACGCACTTCACGAGCCATCATTTGACCAGCCTCACCTGCGCCAACCAATAATGCGGTTATTATTTTATTATCAGCATAGTTAAAATTAACAGCAGGGTGGTAGTACTCACGGTAGATGCGAGTAACAAAGCGAATCCCTCCAATAAACAGAAAGCAAAAGATTGAGTCGAGCACGAGAACTGTTCGGGGAATCTGCTCTAGACGATAAGCCAAAACGGCATAGGCAACAACAATTGCAGAACCAATAAAGTTAGCTTTTATAATTTGAATCAAATCTGGTAACGATACATAGCGCCACCAACCACGAAAACAACCAAACTTCCAGAATACAGCTAATTTAATCAATAAAACAGCGGGCAACAACGCAATGATTCGGGGCCAGTAATGTTTAGGGATTTCGAAATCGAATCGAACCTCATAGGCTAACAAAAAAGAAGACAACACAATTAAGCTTGTCATCGCGACTATTAAATATACACGCTTATGATATATAAATTTTTTCACAATTAAATCCATCCCCCCTAAAAAACTAATTGGTACAACAATCTAATGTAATTTTGATATTATTTGCAATTATCAAACAAAGTGTAGTTCTGGAATTTCAGTAAGCAAAGAATGCTTATGGCACAATTGATAAAAAAGCTGTAAACCGCTTAAATGCGCTTTTCCCAATTCATAATTAATTGTATTCCAGTAAGCTAAAATTGCGTCAACTTCATGTTCAGTTTGCTCAGCAATTGCTTTAGCAATTGGCACTGGGGCAGACTTTAACATAGCGTGAGATTGATTTAGTTGTTCTCCCAAGGCATTCAGTTCCGTAGATGAATGCACTAGTGCACTACGTGCTACCATCCATAACGCAAAGACAAATGGTAACCCCGTATGGGCGTACCAGATGTCACCAAGGTCAAAAACATGCATACCATCCGGTTGTTTTGCCGCCAAACTTAGCGCTCTATCACCAATCAACAGCGCCGGACTGCCTTGAGAAATCAAGTTTTCTACCGGCTCTACGGGGACAGTATCAGTGACGTCATGAAGTCCATAAAATTCACGCAATATAATGCGCAAAAGGTTTATAGAGGTAGCTGATTCACCCGTTATAGCTATATTACTGCCGCTAAGCTCAGGCAGTGAGACAGGAGAAAAAAGTAAAACACTAGTAACTTTACCAATAGCAGAAATGGATAAATTTGGAAGCAACATATAGTCACGCCAATTTTGGGCATATTCAAATGAAGAGGAAGGGCTTGCGTCCAGATCCCCAGACCGAAGCATTTGATTAAGGGCAGAAGGGACGCCAGAAACATACCTGCCTCTAAATCCACATTGTCTTAAGTAGTAATAATAGGGGACACAATTCAAATAGGGGCTATACCCTAATGCCAAATCAGTCATTGAATTCATAGAATAAAAACCAGTCTCTTAAACAACAACAGACGGGAAAGCTCCCGCCTGCTGTTGTTAGAAATTGGACGATATTAGTGGTTAAATTTTAACCCGCTCTAAAAAGTTGGTGTCAAAATTACCATCCATAAAATCCTTGTTCGTCATCATTTTTTGATGGAATGGAATAGTAGTTTTTATCCCTTCAATGATGTACTCACCCAAAGCACAAGACATTTTCTTGATCGCTTCTTCACGGGTATCAGCATGAACAATTAACTTACCGATCATGGAATCATAATGAGGCAGCACGGTATACTGATCGTACATTGCACTTTCTACCCTTACGCCCATTCCTCCTGGGGTATGATAAGCGGTAATTTTACCCGGGAACGGGGTGAACTTCTCTGGGTCTTCTGCATTAATTCGACACTCAATGGAATGACCAGTGATAGAAATATCCTCTTGTTTGTAGCGCAAAGGGATTCCAGCAGCAGAATTAATTTGCTCTTTAACGATATCAACACCGGTGACCATTTCGGTTACCGGATGCTCAACCTGAACGCGGGTATTCATTTCCATAAAGTAAAAGCTACCGTCAGTATCAAGTAAATACTCGACTGTTCCGGCACTAGAGTAGCTTACCGCTTTTGCTGCTGCAACGGCACATTCACCCATACGCTGACGTAATTCAGGCGTTAATACTGGACACGGAGATTCTTCAATCAATTTTTGATGACGACGTTGAATAGAACAATCTCTTTCACCAAGGTGAATAACATTTCCGTGTTTATCGCCAATAACTTGAATTTCAACGTGACGTGGATGTTCACAAAACTTTTCGATATAGACATCGGCTTTACCAAAACCTGCCTTCGCCTCGGTACGTGCCATTGCTAAAGCATTACCAACAGAAGCTGGGGAATGGACAATTTTCATTCCACGTCCACCACCACCAGCGGAGGCTTTGATAATTACTGGGTACCCAATTTCATCGGCGATTCTAACTGCTTCCTCAGCAGTTTCAATACTTTCATTCGTACCAGGTAGAATTGGAACTCCAGCTTCAGTTACCGTTTGTCGCGCGCTTATTTTATCACCCATCCGCCGCATATTTTCTGCAGTAGGGCCAATAAAAGTAATACCACACTGTTCGCAAATTTCTGCAAATTCGGCATTTTCTGAAAGAAAACCATAACCTGGATGGATAGCGTCTGCATCGGCAATTTCTGCAGCACTAATAATAGCCTTTATATTTAGATAGCTATCGGCACTAGCAGTTGGCCCGATACAAATACTTTCGTCGGCAACGCTAACATGGAGTGCATCTTGATCTGCATCAGAATGGACTGCAACTGTTTTGATCCCCATTTCTTTACAGGCACGAATAATCCGCAAAGCGATTTCGCCACGGTTTGCTATGAGTATTTTATGGAACATCTTTGTTGACTCCTAAATTGAGCTATGGTGTAGCTAAAAACATTATTACCAAACAACCTAAACAGCACTTAACCTTGAACATTATATGGAAGTTTGATGGTTAACAAATCACCAGTTAAAGCCGCTCAACAATAAAGAGGGTTTCACCAAATTCAGCTGGAGCCGCATCGGCCTTAACAATTTCAATAATCTTACATTTGAAATCAGCTTCAATTTCATTAAACAACTTCATTGCCTCAACTAAACACAATGTCTGTCCAACTTCAACAATATCACCAACTGCAACAAAGGGATCTGCCTCGGGAGAAGGCTTGTGATATATAGTACCTACCATTGGTGATGGTACCGTCTCATAGCGGTCATCCATTTCTGGTGCTGCTGCTTCAACCGCAGCAGTTGGTGCGGCAGTGGAATTAACGGCTACCGGAGCCGGAGCTACAGCTACAGATGGTGCCGCAACCTGAATAATCTCTTTGTCCGGACCACGCTTAATATGAATGCTTTCTTCCTGATTTTCCATATTAAATTCAGTTATATCAGTATCGGTTATCAGTTTAACTAAAGCTTTCAGTTCTTTCAGTTCCATCGTTATCTCCTAAAACTTTCAAGTATTTATCTGTTTAAATTGTTTAGGAATGGTTGTTATTGATTCATGCCCATTCCCGGTCACAACAACTGTATCTTCAATTCGTACCCCACCTAATTCAGGCACATATATCCCCGGTTCAATGGTTATAACCATTCCGGCCTCTAAACGTTGATCCGTTCGCTGCGAGACAGGGGGGTATTCATGAACTTCAAGCCCTACACCATGTCCCAACCCATGCCCAAAATAGTCACCATACCCTTTAGCAGTAATGATATCGCGAGCAACGGTATCCAAATCACAAATCAACCCACCAGGATGAATTGCAGCAAGAGCAGTATCATGTGCTTCTAACACAATATCAAAAATTTGTCGAAGTTTTCCATCAACTTCTCCAAGGGCAAATGTCACCGTTTCATCAGAATGGTACCCATCAACACGAGTCCCAAAATCAATCGTAATCAATTCCCCAGCCACAAGCTTCTTTTCACTAGCAACACCATGAGGTAGAGCTCCACGCTTGCCAGAGGCGACAATAAAATCAAAGGCTTTATCCTCCCCCCCTAAACGCCTTAAGGTAAACTCTAATTCAAGAGCAACATCCCTCTCTGTCATTCCAGGTTGAATAGTCGGATAAATAAGGTCAAACGCATCATTATTGAGTGCAGCAGCTTTATTAAGTGCCAACAATTCAACATCAGATTTAATTGCCCGCAGTGTTTGCAACTGGGTTGCGAGTGGGATCCAAGTAAAGGAGCTTCCACCAGTGGTAACTAATTCGTCATATTTAGCAAAATCAATAGCAGCGGCATCAAAACCTACACGCTTATAGCCACAGTTACGCAATTGAGCAATTATAGTTTTAAATTTATTTTTATAACAGGTAATTTGATCAGTACTTACCTGTGCCTGAGCTTGAAGCAAGTATCGCGAATCGGTTAAAAATACAGAATTATCAACTCCAATAAGCAAAACGCCATCTGTTCCGGTAAACCCAGACAGATAGCGCATATTTGGCAAACCAAAAATCAGTATTGCATCAAGCTTTTCAGCTTCTAGTATTCTTCTAATTTTAAGCGTCGGCGGGGCAATCACTTTCCATCTCTACTATCTAAATATTTTTTTAAAGCAGATAAAGCCATTGTATAGCCATACGGACCAAAACCAGCTATTTGACCAATCGCAACAGGAGCAATATAAGAATTGTGCCGAAACTCTTCACGGGCATGAATATTAGACAGGTGCACTTCAACTGTTGCTAAACCAACCCCGCTAATTGCATCACGCAGTGCAATACTAGTATGTGTATAACCACCAGGATTGATGATAATTCCGGCAAAACTACCTGCTCTAGCTCTCTGTATTTGATCAATCAAATCACCTTCATGGTTTGATTGATATGTCTCAACTTTACAGCCAAGCGTAGTAGCTTCAATGCACAACTCCTGCATTATTGTTTCTAAAGTTTTGGCTCCGTAAATCTCGGGCTCACGGGTACCGAGCAAGTTTAAATTTGGTCCATTAATAACTAAAATTCTCATAATTATGCCAAGGCAAGTCGCAACTTGGGTGCATCACGCATCAGCAAATAGCGCCCCTGGCCATAATTACCACCACGATTAACTAGCAAAGCAGCAAAGTAATCATTAGTAATTGACCTAATTATAACATAGTGATCAGCCGTCTTAACCGATACCTCTTCCAACTCACCAAAGTTTAAGATATCAGCTGCAGTTCTAATCTCTTTAATTACATTGGAATATTCAATTCCAACTAGATTCAAATCTAATGCATTTTCATCGTTAGTATAGTGGTCAATACCAATACCATCAAAACCCATCAATACGGCGCCAACAGCATCACGACTACCGACAACAATATCCTTTAGAATTTCTTTAAACATTGTCCCTCCGCTGCTGAATATTTTGAAGCCAACCATTCAACGTCTCAAGTATTTTGGAATTCTCTGCCTCAATTTCAGGCTCAAAGACAAATGTTTCATCATCGTCAAGGTCGTCCTCAACTGTAGCAATAGGAGCTACTACTGCCTCAGGCACTAACTCGATATCTTTGGCAACAACAGCACCTTCAAGTTCTTTAACTTTACGCCTAAAAGTCAGGTCATCAGGATTTCGTGTTGATAATTGTCGATACAGATCAAGAGCTTTTTCATTCAACCCCTGAGCAAGATACAATTCTGCTAAGGTTGGAGAAACTAACTCAACTGTCTTATCGCTAGGGTCATCTGCTGTAGCTGGTTCTGTTTGCGTAACTTCTAAGGCGACTTGATCAACAGCAGACAATGAAATTATTAACTTATTAATAATCGGGTCGGCAGGACTAAGCGCTCGAGCTCTTAGCAGCAACGCCAAAGCGAGATCATCATGCGCAAGTAAAATTTGGACTCTGGCACAACCAACTAAAGCTGCGAGATTGTCTTCGTCAACCTCCAATGCATGTTCAAAAGCGCTTACGGAACCGGTAAAATCTTCTAGCTGACAAAGTATTCTGGCAAGCACAACATATGCAGGGCTAAAATCTGCGTGCAGAATCATACCTTTATTAATGATTTGATGGGCATCTTCATACATACCCATACGCCGGTAGGTTTCTGCTAACGATACAAAAATAGTAGAACTAGGATCTTTTACTAAGATTTCCGTGTAAGCTGCAATTTTGCCAAGCAATAAACTTTGCTGATTTTGTTCTGTCATAATTTCCTCGCAGAAACCTAAAGAATTGCCGAAAATACTTTTTTAACATTTGTAATCTTCTGCAAGACAACATCACCAAGGCCTCGGTTTAAAACCAAAGTTAGCGCCCCTTGCTTTACTTTTTTGTCTAATCGCATAGATTCGATATAATCATCTAGCTTGTAATTTGGAGGCGCTACTGGCAAATCAAACGCCCGTAATAAACCTACAAGCCGATCAACATCGTGTTGCGAACACGAGCCCTGCTGCAAGGAAATCTTAGCCGCAACATTCATCCCAATAGCAACTGCTTCTCCATGTTTCCATGTACCATAACCAGAAAGCATTTCTACCGCATGACCAAAAGTATGACCATAATTCAAAATGGCACGAATCGATCCTTCACGTTCATCGGCAGCAACAATTTCTGCTTTTATCTGGCACGATTTCTTAATCGCATAAGTAAGTGCACTAGAGTCTTTATTCTTTAACAGCTCAACGTTATCTTCCAGCCAGCAGAAAAATTCATAGTCCCTAATAACACCATACTTTATTACTTCTGCAATTCCAGCAACATAATCACGATAATCTAACGTATCAAGCACAGAAATATCTATATACACTAACTCTGGCTGATAAAAAGCACCAATGAGGTTTTTACCTAGACGATGATTTACCGCTGTCTTCCCACCTACAGAACTATCTACTTGAGCTAATAATGTTGTTGGAATTTGTATTAAAGGTACACCCCGTAAAAAAGTAGCAGCAGCAAAGCCAACCATGTCACCAACAACACCGCCACCTAAGGCAACAATCCCACAACCTCGATCAAATTTATTCTCAATCAAAAAATCGTAGATAGATTGTAAGCTTTCAATAGTCTTAAACTCTTCACCATCCGGCAAATTAAATTCAATAGATTCAAAGCCATGCTGCTTAAGAGAACAGGAGACAACTCCACCATAAATTGCGCTTACGTTTTGATTTGATACTAACGCCAATTTTTTAGGAATGTTTAATTTAGAAAGTTCTGCCCCAAACGAAATAATTTTATTTGCAGCAATAATGATTGGGTAAGTTCTATCCCCAAGAGAGACTTCTAGCGTTTCCTGCATTTATGCCTCTTAACAAAAAAAGGGCAGGTCACCCTGCCCTTCTGTAATGATATAAATAGTCTATCTCTTAATTATTCTAGGTGTTACAAAAATCAATAGTTCATTTTTACTATTATCATGAACACTTTGCTTAAACAAATGCCCAACTCCAGGAATATTTTTTAAATAAGGGACACCACTATCATCATAACCTTCTTTTTCCACAAAGACGCCGCCAAGGACAGTTGTCTCACCGTCCATAACTAACACTTTAGTTTCTGCAGATTTTTTATTAATCGCATCACTATTAGTAACCTTACTATCATTCTTGGCATCAATTTCAAGGATAATACTACCATCAGGGTTAATAACAGGCTTTACCTTCAATTCTAAGGTTACATCTTTCCACTCCGTAGTAGTGTTTCCATCACCATCACTAACATATGTAGGTTCCTGTATCCCTTGAGTGATAGTAGCTTCTTCACCATTAAGAGTCGTGACCCTTGGAGTAGAAATTATTTTTGCGTTATTAGCACTCTCCAGAGCAGCAATATTTAAATCTAACGTAGAAAGATTAACGACTGAACCCAATGCCGTTCCAGTAGATCCATGCAAAAGAGAATCACCGTCTAAAGTAAATCCAGTACTTCCTATGTCGATCCCGACTTGGCCTTGATCTGAATCTTCGTAATTAAGG
>JADGED010000100.1 GCA_016744555.1 Desulfuromonadaceae bacterium | reverse complement strand
CTGCAAAAGGGTCTGATCAGTGTTCATTGGCACCTCCAGCATAAAAAAGGGTCACGACAATAAATTCTAGGCTTAAACTAAACAATTTGCTCCAATATTGTCAACAATTAACACTACCGTCACAAACTTTAGCACCACAGCGCCTACAAATTTACTTAAGGTTCAATTCTGCATCTGACGGTCGAATATAAGTTGGAACAACATTTCCAGCCGCTACAGTTATTCCCTGATGCAAACTTTGCAATGCAAGCCAAGCAACAAGGGACGCCCGCAATTGGTGAGAGGTGGCAACAGGAAGGAGAGCACGGTCCGCTAAAACTTCACTAATCAGATCTCCATATAGAGTGACACCATCGCCAACAAATGCGACCTTTGCTGGCATTTTCTCTAACAATTGCGCCGGCGGCAGTACCATTGCTTCTCCAATTGCAACCGGTCCTGAATCGACATTCCATTCAAACAACTGACTGTAGACTTCACTTTTACGTGCATCAAGGAAGGCACAAATTGGCAACGACACTAAGGGTAAGTTCATCGCCACTGCTTGTAATGAAGTAATCGGCACCACAGGTTTTCCCAATACCTGAGCCAAGCCCTTTATCGTTGCGATACCTATTCTCAAGCCGGTAAAAGATCCGGGTCCAGTAACGACAGCTAAAAGATCTAAATCGGCAAGACTCCAGCCAGCTTCTCGCAGCAACAAGTCTACTTGCGCCAACAATTTTTCGCTGTGGGTGCTGCGCACATTCAATAATGACTCAGCAACAAGAGTCTCACCATGACATAAAGCAACGCTTCCGGTTGCTGAAGAGCTATCTAGTGCAAGTATCTTAACCTCTGCTTTTTCCATCAACCCCACAACCTTATTATGTCATTAGATATGGCTAAAGCCATTAACAACAACAACATCAACATGCCTACCCGTTGCGCTGCGTCCCTAACTTGAATTGGCACTGGACGACGAATTATCAACTCAATCAAATAAAAAAGGATATGTCCGCCATCCAAGATAGGAATCGGCAACAAATTAAGGATTCCAAGTTGAATAGAAATAAAAGCCAAAACCGATAGAATAGCAGCAAGATCTGTCTGTGCTGCTTGACCAGCAATTTGGACAACCGTTATGGGGCCACCGATATTTTTTGTAGAAACATTACCAGTAACCATTTTCTGCACAAAAACTATTGTAATGTCGATAAGTTCCCAAGTCTTATCTACCCCCCTACCTACTGCGTCGACAAAACCATAGCGGACTAACTCTGAACTATACTTTGGCGCTACCCCAAGCAAAAAATCCCCTTTTCCATCACGTTGCTGTGGAATCAATTCGGCCACCAGCGATTCACCTGAGCGCTCAAAATATACTGGCGTCGGTTGCTCACCAATTTCCTGAATGACCCCTTTCAGGTCATACCATGACCCAATTGGGTAATCACCAATCTTAACAATTAAATCGCCGGCAACAATTCCGGCTTTAGCAGCTGGCATATCTGCAGCGGTTCCACCAATCCGCGCTTCTTGGTAAGGAAGCAGGCCCAAGGCTTGCATCCCTTGCAAGCTTTCGTTTTCAGCAGCCATTTCCAAATTTAACTGCTTACCATCACGTTCAACCGTAAATTGCAGCGCTTCTCCAGCTGCGGAGATAAAACTTTTATTTACATCATTCCAAGCTACGACGGTATCTTGATTAAGGCCGAGGATACGATCGCCAGCGACAAAACCACTGCTGGAGCCTTGTGATTCAGGCACCACATAACCTATTACTGCAGGTGCTTCGATGTAGGTTGGCATCTGTACACCAACCATAAACGAAATAGGTAGTATCAGTAGTGGCAGCATGAGATTCATTATTGGGCCAGCTGAAACTATAGCTAAACGCTTAGCTACAGATTGTTCCGCAAAAGATCGCAATTTCTCTGCAGCCGTTAGCTCAACGTCCTCTCCCTGCTCACCACCACCTTCACCAAGCATCTGCACGTACCCACCCAAAGGAATAGCACAAATCTGATATTCGGTTTCCCCATGCTGGCGAGATACCAATTTAGGCCCAAACCCGAGAGAAAATTTCAGTACTTGCACACCACACCACTTGGCAACCATAAAATGACCAAGCTCATGAACAAAAACCAAAACACCCAACATCAAAATGCCGGATATAATTGTCATAATTTTTCTCCTCTATCAATTAACTCACGTGCTTCATGCCTACCCCACAAATCGGCACGTAAAGCTTGATCTACTGTTGTTAATTCTTCTTGTTGATGTTTAGACATTACTTTACCAATAACCTTGGCTATCCCGGTAAAGCTTAGCTGTCTATTTAAAAAAGCTTCTACAGAAATTTCATTTGCAGCATTCATAACCGCTGGAACTGTCCCACCGCTAGCTAAAGCATCATACGCAAGTTGCAAACACGGAAAAAGCTCTAAATCAGGCGATGAAAATGATAGTTGCCCCAGTTTACATAAATCTAAGTGCGGCAAATCTAACGACAATCGCTCTGGCCACGACAAAGCATAAGCAATAGGCGTTTTCATATCTGGTATTCCTAATTGCGCCAACACCGCTCCGTCCCGATATTCGACCAATGAATGGACAATACTCTCTGGATGGATATGGACGTCAATCATTTCACCAGGAAAATCAAATAACCAGCGTGCTTCTATCACTTCCAACCCCTTATTCATCATGGTTGCAGAATCGATAGAAATTTTCTTCCCCATTTCCCAATTAGGATGTGCCAAGGCGTCTGCTGGAGAAATATTTTGAAATTGATCCGCACGGTATTGACGAAAAGGACCACCAGAAGCAGTTAACAATAAGCGCCGGACATCTTCTCTTCGCTGACCAGCCAAAGATTGGTAGATAGCTGAATGCTCACTATCTACAGGGATAAGTTTAACTTTTTGCCGAGCAACTTCGGCCATAACCAAACTGCCTGCCGTTACCAATGTCTCTTTGTTGGCTAAGGCAATATCTTTACCCGCTTTAATCGCTGCAATAGTAGGAACTAAACCGGCAGCACCAACAACTGCTGCAACCACCATCTCAGCAGCTACAGCGGTTGCACAACGAATCATCCCCTCTATACCACAACTAATTTCTATGTTGCTGGGCTTTATCCGTTGCTGCAATTTTTCTGCATCTTCAGCAGTCTGTACTGCAACAATCTGCGGCTTAAACACCTCAATTTGTTGTTGTAACAAATCGATATTTTTACCGGCAGCAAGGGCAACGACCTGATAACGACTGGGAAATTCTTTTACAATTTCCAAAGTACTGACCCCGATCGAACCAGTCGAACCGAGAATTGCTAGTTTCTTCAACTGCGTTATCAACCTCCGTAGCTGTAACGAGCAATATAATAGACAATTGGAAAAGCAAACAACAGGCTATCTAGTCGATCTAGCATTCCACCATGACCGGGAATAATAGTGCCAGAATCTTTAACTTGACAGGCGCGCTTTAACAACGACTCAAACAAATCACCTAATTGCCCCATTACGCCAAGGGCTAAACCAATCAAGATCGCACTAACCAAGCCTATCGTTGGCAGAAAAGTAAACTTCACGATTAAAGCAGCAATAACAGCTCCAACTAAACCACCAACAGCGCCTTCTATGGTTTTATTCGGACTAACGGCGGGATAAAGCTTATTCTTTCCGAATTTTCTACCGATAAAATAGGCAAAAGAGTCGCAACACATTATTATTATCAGAGTCATGAATATCCATTGACGACCTTCGGGGAGACAACGCAAAAGCAGCATATGCGCCAAAAAAAACGGCACGTAAATTAAACCTAAAGCAATCCAGCTAAGTCGATTATGAACTTCGGTAACAGGCGGTAAGCGAAACAGAAACAGCAAAAAAAGTATAAACATCGCCACAGTTAAAAGGGGCAGCAATAGGGTTGTATTACCCCAATACATAACTGGGGCTACCAGTCCACCACACACTGCCGCTACATGCTGCTCCACCAAGCTATCATCACCTAACCCCATTCGGTTAAATTCAAGTAGACTTAAATAGATACCCAAAGTTAAAAATCCCATAAAAACTGGCGTGCTAGCATAACCGATCAAAATGATAAGTAATGGCAAAGCTATAATTGCGGTAATAATTCTTTGTTTGATCGCTACTCTCCTGTTTAGTGAGGAAAAAGCAAATTTAAACTTAGATAGACATCAGCAACAATATCATTAACTATCTATTTGATCATCTGTAAGACCAAATCGCCGCTTACGTCGCGAATATTCATTTAATGCTTTATCTAATTCTTCTGACCCGAAGTCTGGCCAAAGGACATCGGTAAAGTACATCTCAGCATAAGCTGTCTGCCAGAGCAAAAAATTGCTCACTCTAACTTCACCACTAGTACGGATCAATAGATCTGGATCTGGCAAGCCTGCGGTATCCAAACAAGCGGTAAGCGATGAATCATCAAACTGATCAATTTCTATTTCACCTACTAACACCTGTTTTGCTGCTTGTTTTGCGGCACGAACAATTTCGTCTCTACCACCATATGACAGAGCCAAAATCAAGGTCATATTTTCACCTAATGAGGTTTTTTGCTCAACATCTGCAAGGGCATCTCTGACCGATATTGATAACCGTGAAAGGTCTCCTATTACATGCAACTTGATCCCTTCAGCGACCATTTTTTGTTGTTGAGAAGCCAGAAACTGCAGTAATAAAGACATCAGAGCGTCAACTTCTGCTTGTGGTCTCCCCCAGTTTTCAGAGCTAAACGCAAACAAACTTAGATAGCGAATTTTACGTTGAACGCACTCATCAACTATTCTCTTTACCGCCTCAACCCCTTGTTGATGACCAGCTAGGCGCGGCAGATCACGTTGTTTAGCCCAACGCCCATTGCCGTCCATAATGATAGCTAAATGTTGTACAGAAGATTCAACTATATCTATTACAATTTCAGACAACTACCAACCCAAGCAAAACAAAAATAAAAAAAATAAAAATAACATGTTTTTTACAGTAGCAGCAAGGCATTGAAACCCATACAAAAACCATAAAAAAAGGGCGCTTTCAAATAACGCCCTTCTTCTTAATATATTAACACTATCACTCTACAATTGCACTTACCGGACAAACATCAACACAAGCTTTGCATTCCGTACAATCGTTATTAATCATATAGATTTCACCAGATTCGACTATTGCATCTACTGGGCAACAATCTAGACAGGTTCCACAACCAATACATTCATCGGTGATTTTCAACGCCATAAATAAATCTCCCTCTAACTTTAATTAAGCTAAAGCCGCTATTGCCTTCGACTCAAAACGAAAAGCAACATATTCAGCTAGGTCAATCATTACAGATAGAATTAAATCTCCATGACTTCTTGCTCTTTATTATGGACTACTGAATCGACGGTATTAACAAACTCATCGGTGAGTTGTTGTACATCTTTTTCACTCCGTTTAAGATCATCTTCAGTAATCTCTTTTTCTTTTTCTAACATCTTTAACGTTTCATTGGCATCACGACGAGCATTACGCAATGAAATTTTGCTGTCCTCCGACATCCGCTTGATAATCTTAACCATTTCACGCCGCCGCTCTTCGGTTAAAGCAGGGACCGGCAAGCGGATCAACAATCCATCTGAAGATGGAGTTAACCCAAGATCGGCCTTAAACAGCGCTTTTTCAATCTCAGGAATTAGATTTTTCTCCCATGGTTGCACGGTCATCAAACGTGCTTCAGGAGCAGAGAGGGTCGCAACCTGACTAAGTGGTGTCGGTACGCCATAATAATCGACCCGAACATCATCTAGCAATGAGATGCTAGCGCGCCCAGTCCTAACTTTGGTCATATCTTTTTTCAATGCCTTAACTGCCTTATCCATGGCAGAGCGGGCTTCACTCATAACTTCATCAATCATTTTCGTCACCTCCCTTGACAATGGTTCCAATTTTTTCACCCTGAACCACTTTTTTAATATTGTCTCGTTGGGACATATCAAAAATAATCATCGGCAAATTATTGTCCATACACAACGAAGTTGCGGTGGCATCCATAACCTGCAAACCTTTTTGCAATACTTCCAAATAAGTTAAAGTTGGAAGCTTTATCGCATTTTTATCTTTCATCGGATCTGCAGAATAGACCCCATCAACCTTTGTTGCCTTTAAAATAACTTCGGCATTAATTTCCATCGCCCGTAAACTAGCGGCAGTATCGGTAGTAAAATAAGGGTTACCGGTACCGGCACTAAAAATAACAATTCGACCTTTTTCTAAATGGCGAACAGCACGGCGGCGAATATATGGCTCAGCTACTTGCTGCATATCTATAGCTGACATTACTCGTGTTGCGACACCCTGCTTTTCTAGGGCGTCTTGCATCGCTAAGCTGTTCATAACGGTTGCCAACATCCCCATATAATCTGCGCTAGCTCGTTCCATCCCTTTGGATGAAGCAGCCACACCACGAAAAATATTGCCACCACCAATGACTAAAGCAACTTCAACACCAAGAGCCATTACCTCTTTAATTTCGGCAGCAATCCCATTAATGACATCAGGATCAATTCCATAGCCTTGCTCCCCTGCCAAAGCTTCACCACTTAACTTCAGAAGAATTCGTCTATACTTTGTCGTCGCCACAACAGACTCCCGCCAGAAAATATAGTAGCACCAGTGAGATATTTTCCACCAGTGCCACTATTAAGGTTTATTACTTACTCATAGCCGCTACTTCAGCAGCGAAATCGTCTTCTTTTTTCTCTATACCTTCACCAAGCTGATAACGTGAATAGCTGTTCAACTTGATCTCAGTGCCAAGCTCTTTCGCCAGAGCAGCTACAATTTTACCAACCTTCTGGTCTGGATCGATAACGAACGCCTGCTCGAGGAGACAAACTTCACCAAAATACTTATTGATTTGGCCAAGAATGATCTTCTCAACAATTTGCTCAGGTTTGCCACTTTCAATCGCCTTAACCCGCATAATATCTTTTTCTTTTTCAACAATGTCAGAAGGCACACTATCACGATCAAGGTATTGAGGGTTAGCAGCAGCAACGTGCATTGCAAGCTGACGACCTAATGCAGAAATTTTCTCATCAGCAGATTCGGTCTGTAGCTCAACCAATACACCGATTTTTCCTGCACCGTGAATATATGACGTAACCATGCCTTGACCGGCATCAACACGAGCAAAACGACGAATGCCCATATTTTCACCAATTGTAGCAATTTGATGGGTCAATTCTTCGGCAACAGTACGGCCGGTTTCTGGGTACGCAAGTCCTTTAAGGGCGTCAACATCAGCGATATCGTTAGCGAGGACAACGTCCTTGACGCCAGCAACAAAAGCCACAAAAGCATCATTTTTAGCGACGAAGTCGGTCTCAGCGTTGACTTCAACCAAAGCGCCAACGGTACCAGCGGAACCGGCTGTTACAGCACCTTCAGAAGCAACCCGACCAGATTTCTTAGCAGCAGAAGACAAGCCTTTTTTCCGCAAGAAATCGACTGCCTCATCCATATTTCCGGCAGTTTCGGTCAAAGCTTTTTTACAATCCATCATTCCTGCTCCGGTTTTTTTACGCAACTCGGAGACCATTGCAGCTGTAATACTCACGATCTTTCCTCCATAATTTTTTGACGGCGGGAAAAACATCCCCACCATTTATTTTTGTTAAACAAATGGCCGAGCTAAAGCCCGGCCACTGACCTGTTCAATTCTTTTTATCTAGTCACCTACTGGCGCTAACATATTACTCAGCGGCAGGGGCTTCTGCTGTGGGGGCTTCAACAGCTGGTGTCTCCGCAACCGCTTCTGCTTCAGGGGCTGACGCTGCAGCAGTAACAACTTCTACAATTGGCTCATCTTTGCCTTCGGCAGCAGTCTGTTGCTTATCTTTACGACGCTGACCACCTTCGACACATGCTTCAGCCATCTTGGAAGCAAACAGACGGATAGCGCGAATAGCATCATCATTGCCAGGGATAACGTAATCAATATTGTCAGGGTCACAGTTAGTATCAACCACAGCGACTACTGGGATACCCAACTTGTTAGCTTCCTGAACCGCAATAACTTCTTTTTTGGGATCGATAATGAAGATAGCACCTGGCAACTTAGTCATATGCTTAATACCACCAAGGTTTTTCTCTAGTTTCTCACGTTGGCGCTCAAGTTGAAGGGCTTCTTTTTTGGTGTATTGGTCAATAGTACCATCAGCTACCATAGCTTCGATCTTCTTCAAACGATCGATACTGTCCTTGATGGTAGTAAAGTTAGTCAACATACCACCTAACCAACGGTTATTAACAAAGTACTGATCGGCACGCAAAGACTCTTCTTTGATTGCATCCTGAGCTTGCTTTTTGGTGCCGACAAAAAGAACTTTGTCGCCATTAGCTACAGTATCTTGAATAAATTGGTATGCGGTCTTGAAATAACGTACGGTTTTCTGCAGATCAACAATGTAGATACCGTTACGTGCCCCAAAGATATAAGGCTTCATTTTTGGGTTCCAGCGCTTGGTCTGATGACCAAAGTGAACGCCAGCTTCAAGCATTTGCTTCATAGTAACTTGTGCCATTTTCTTTTCTCCTAATTTGGTTTAGTTCCTCCGCCCCGATCCGCTCCGGCAAGCCTCAATCTTTAGATTGAGAACCATCTTGCCTGAATACTGAGGCGTGTGAATTGAATAACTGCGGACATATACCATTTCTATACCTCCCAAGCAATGAAAAACTTCGGCAAGACGAGCCCCACCAAATACGCATTTAAATAATTATTATTAAAAAGAGAGTTTACAGAACCTAAGGCTGCATACTAACATGCGCGACCATGACGACACTACGCATACATCGCTATAT